>JAFAIV010000316.1 GCA_019236545.1 Actinomycetota bacterium
GACGCGAGCGAGCGACGCGCGGGCGCGCTCGACCGCCTGCCGGTTCCCGAGGGCCCGCCGCCACGGGCGCATCGTCCCGCCGAGCGAGGACTCGGCCGCGAGCCGGGCGTTCTCGAGCGCGGTCAGGAGCGGGAAGAGGCTCGACACCTGGAAGGTGCGGCCGATCCCCTCCCGGATCCGGAGGAACGTCGCCTGCTGCGTGATGTCCTTCCCGTTGAGGTGGATCGACCCGGCCGTCGGCCGGTAGATCCCGGTGAAGAGGTTGAACAGCGAGGTCTTGCCGGCCCCGTTCGGCCCGATGATCCCGAGCAGCTCGCCCTCGGCAACCTCGAGGCTGACATCGGCGACGATGGTGGCGCCGCCGATGTCGAGCCCGAGGTTGCGCGTGGCGAGGATCGGAGGGGTCAAGCGGTCCCTAGTGGAACGGCGTGACCGGAGGCTGGACGAGGCCCGGGGGCACCGTCTTGGTGACCTTCGGGACGTAGAACCCGCTCGCCGAGTTCAGGTTCAGCTGCACCTGGAACATCGGCTGGATCATCGCGTGATCCGCCGGGCGGATGTACTGCTCGCCCTTCGGCGCGAGGAACTTCCAGCCCTCGAGCGCGGTGATCTGCTTCGACGTGTCCGTGCCGCCCTTGGCGAGCGCCCGGCAGATCATCTGCGCGGTCACGAAGCCGTCCGGCGAGAAGATGTCCGGGTAGTCCTGGACGTTCTTCTTGTACCAGCTGATCAGGAACTGGTTGGCCGCGTTGCTCTTCGCAGGCGCCTGCCAGACGTAGTGCGAGATCAGCGTGACGCCCTGCACCAGCGGGCCGATCGCGTTGTAGGTGCCGCGGTTGGCGAGGCCGGTGATGATCGGGATCGACTTGGCGACGCCCTGCTGCTGCAGCGCCTGCCACATCGCGGTGCCGTTGGCGCCCGCCCACGCGATGAAGACGAGGTCGGCGCCCGAGTTCTTCAGCTGCTGGGCGTACGGGGTCAGGTCGGCCGCCCCGAACGGGACGAGGATCTTCGAGACGGTGTGGCCCTTGCCGCCGAAGACCGTGTTGACGGCGAGGTAGTTCCCCTGGCCGAACGCGGTGTCCTCGGCGAAGACGACGATCTTCTTGCCCGTCGTCTTCGGCGGGAAGTACCCGGCCGCGTCGAGCACGTCCTGGAACGTCTGCCGGCCGGCGCGGAACGTGTTCCGGTTGATGCCGGTGATCGCGTCGGAGGCCGCCGCGCCGGAGATGTAGAGGATGTTGTTCTGCGCCGCGAGCGGCGCGAGCTGGAGCGCGATGCCCGAGGAGCCCGTGCCGGCGAGGATCTTGACGCCCTGGCCGATCAGGTCCTTCGCCGCGTTGACCGCGGTGGTCGGGTCGGTCGCGTCGTCGACGTAGATGGGGTTGATCGTGTAGCCGCCACACTGGCCCTTGGTGTAGGCCAGGCCCGCCTGGAAGCCGTTGTACTCCTCGGAGCCGAAGGCCGAGAGGAGGCCGGTCTTCGGGTAGATGAAGCCGACGTTCACCGTCTTCGAGTCGCCCGTGCGAGCGCCGGCAGTGGCGGCGAGTGCCGCAGCGACGAGCGCACCGGCCGCAAGGAGCAGCACGCCGCGCTTGGTGCGTCCGATCATGTGGAGCCCTCCGATCCGTGGGTGTGAACCTGACACCCGATTCAGGTGTCCGGTTTATGAACGGAAGTCGCGCGTGTGTCAAGGCCGAGACGGCCTGGTGAACGCGGCTTTACAGAGGGAGGGCGGCTGCTAGGCCGTCAACTCGCCCGGCTCGTCCGTCTCGTCGACGTACGTGCCGGCGCTCGTGACGAGGGTCGGGCGGATGCCCTGCGAGATCGTCTCCTTCGTGATCACGCACTTCGTCACGTCGCGGCGGGAGGGCAGCTCGAACATGACGTCGAGCAGCGCCGCCTCGATGATCGAGCGGAGGCCGCGGGCGCCTGTCTCGCGCTCGAGGGCCTTGTCGGCGATCTCCCACATCGCGTCGTCCGTGAAGACGAGCTCGATCCCGTCGTAGCCGAAGAAGCGCTGGTACTGCTTCACGAGCGCGTTCTTGGGCTCCTCGAGGATCTGGACGAGGTCCTCGCGGCGGAGCTGGTGCACCGCCGAGACGACCGGGAGGCGGCCGATGAACTCGGGGATCAGGCCGAAGTTGAGGAGGTCCTCCGGCATCACCTGCGCGAGCAGCTCGGACGACTCGACCGAGTGCTTCGAGCGCACCTCGGCGCCGAAGCCGACGGCGTTCTTGCCGATGCGCCGGGCGATGATCTTGTCGAGCCCGGCGAACGCGCCGCCGCAGATGAAGAGGATGTTCGTCGTGTCGATCGAGAGGAACTCCTGGTGCGGGTGCTTGCGCCCGCCCTGCGGCGGCACCGACGCGACCGTCCCCTCGAGGATCTTCAGGAGCGCCTGCTGGACGCCCTCGCCCGACACGTCGCGCGTGATCGACGGGTTGTCCGCCTTGCGCGCGATCTTGTCGACCTCGTCGATGTAGATGATCCCGGTCTCCGCCTTCTTGATGTCGAAGTCGGCGGCCTGGATCAGCTTGAGGAGGATGTTCTCGACGTCCTCGCCGACGTAGCCGGCCTCGGTCAGCGCCGTGGCGTCGGCGATCGCGAACGGGACGTTGAGGATCCGCGCGAGCGTCTGCGCGAGCAGCGTCTTGCCGCAGCCGGTCGGGCCGAGCAGGAGGATGTTCGACTTCTGGAGCTCGACGTCGTTCTCGTCGGTCCCCATCTGCACGCGCTTGTAGTGGTTGTAGACCGCCACCGACAGCGTGCGCTTCGCCTCCTCCTGGGAGACGACGTAGTCGTTCAGGACGCTGTAGATGTCCCGAGGCTTGGGGAGGTTGTCGAGGTCGAGCTGCGCGGGAGCGGTGAGCTCCTCGTCGATGATCTCGTTGCAGAGATCGATGCACTCGTCGCAGATGTAGACGCCGGGGCCGGCGATCAGCTTCTTTACCTGACGCTGGCTCTTCCCGCAAAAGCTGCAAAGCAGCTGCTCATTGCCTTCGCTCGCCCGGGCCACCGTCTCTCCTTGTACCTCGGAATGGTCGTTTCGTCTACGGCCAGATGGGTCAGCGGTGCGCGATCACGTTGTCGACGATCCCGTAGTCCTTGGCTTCGTCGGCGGTCATGTAGTAGTCGCGCTCCATGTCCTTGGACACCTTGTCCGTCGGCTGGTTCGTGTGCTGGGCGATGATCTCCTCCAGGCGGCGCTTGAGCGAGATGGTCTCGCGCGCCTGGATCTCGATGTCGGTGCCCTGGCCCTGGAAGCCGCCGGAGACCTGGTGGATGAGGATCTTGGAGTTCGGCAGCGCGGTGCGCTTTCCCTCCGTGCCGGCCGCGAGAAGGAGCGCGCCCATCGACATCGCGATGCCGACGCAGGTCGTCGCCACGTCCGGGCGGATGAACTGCATCGTGTCGTAGATCGCCAGCCCGGCGTACACCGAGCCGCCCGGGGAGTTGATGTAGATGTTGATGTCCTTGTCCGGATCCTCGGACTCGAGGTGGATCATCTGCGCGACGACGAGGTTCGCGACCTGGTCGTCGATCGGCGTGCCGAGGAAGATGATGCGCTCGTTGAGCAGGCGCGAGTAGATGTCGAAGAAGCGCTCGCCGCGCGAGGTCTGCTCGATGACGGACGGGATGACGAGATTCGAGGGGGTCATGCTGCTCCTTAACTGCCCGGGGTCCAGAGTTTCGTCTCGGTCTGCGGTTTTTCCTTGTCAGGCGTCCAGATCGACTCGCGCGCCTCGGCGAGCTCCTTGGGGATCCGCTTGACCTCGGCGGCGACGCGGTCGAGCGCGTTGCGCAGGCGCACGTCGTCGCGGAGGGTCTCGAAGCGGCCGCTCTCGCGGAGGCGCAGCAGGGTCTCGTCGGCGTCGTCGCCGAACGCGTCGGCCTGCTCGCGGACGATCGTCTCGATCTCCTCGTCGGGGACCTGGAGGTCGAGCTGGTCGGCGACGGCCTCGAGCACGAGCTCGCGCGCGACGCTGCGGCGCGCCTCGTCGCGCAGGCGGGCGACGAGCTCGTTCGGGTCCTGGCCGGTCATCGTGAGATAGGTCTCGAGGGAGACGCCGCGCGCCTCGACGTTGCGGGCGAGGCCGTTGAGAAGCTCGCGCGTGCGCGCCTCCACGAGCGGGCCCGAAGCCTCGACCTTGGAGGCGGCGACGAGCGCGTCGGCGACGTCGGCGCGGAACTGCGCCTCGAGCTCGTCCTCGATCTGGCCCTTGAGCCGGCCCTCGATCTCGCCGCGCAGGTCCGCGAGCGTCTCGAACTCGCTCGCCGACCGCGCCAGCTCGTCGTCGACGGGCGGCAGGACGCGCTCCTTGATCTCCTTGACGGTCACCTCGACCGTCTGCTTCGACCCGTCGGCGAGCTCGAACTCGATCTGGCGGGTCTCCCCCGCGCTCAGGCCGACGATGCCGCGCTCGATCTCCTCGACGACGGCGCCGCGGCCGAGCTCGATCACGTAGTCGCGCCGGGAGTCGCCGCCGGTGGCGACGAGGTCGACGACGACGGTGTCGTCCTCCTCGACCGGCCGGCCCTCGACGGGGACGAGCTCCGCGACCGTCGCGCGCAGCGCCTCGAGCTCCTGCTCGACGAGCTCCTCGGGCACCTCCGCCTCGACCGCGCCGACCTCGAGGCTCTTCCAGTCGGCCACCTCCGGCTTCGCCTGGACGGGGAACGTCGCGGTGAACGACCACTCCTCGTCGGCCGACTCGGGCAGCTCGAAGTCGTACTCCGGCTGGGCAACGGGGCGCACGCGTGTCTGGGCGGCGGCGTTCCAGAACCAGCCGCCGATGTGCGACTCGACCGCCTCGGTCATCAGCCGCTCGCGCCCGATCTTCTGGACGAGCACCTGGCGCGGCACCTTGCCCTTGCGGAAGCCGGGGATCTTGACGCTGGCGGCAAGGTCCTCGGCCGCGTGCTCGACCGCGTGGTGCACGTCGTGCGACGGCACCTGGACCGTCAGGCGGACGCGATTCTCGGGGAGCTCCTCGACCTGGGCTTGCACCCCGTCATTCAAGCAGAGCACCTGTTTTCAAGGCCGCGTACGCTCCCGCGGTGCGGCTGTTCGTGCTGACCCGCCACGCCCACTCGACGCTCAACGCGGAGGGCAGGGTGAACGGCGACCCGACCGTCCCGGTGCCGCTGACGAGGGACGGGATCGAGGAGGCGGCGCGGCTCGGCACCCAGCTCGCGAACGTCCCGTTCGAGCTCTGCGTGCACACGCGCTTCGCGCGCACGCGCGAGACGGCGGAGGCGATCCTCGGCACGCGCGACGTCCCGTTCCTCGAGCAGCCGCTGCTCGACGACATCGACGTCGGCGAGCTCGAGGGCGACACAGTCGAGGCCTACCGCGCCTGGAAGCGCGCGCACCGGCGGAGCGACCGCTTCCCGGGCGGCGAGTCGCTCGACGACGCGGCCCGCCGCTACGCCCGCGCGTACCGGGAGCTGCTTGCGCGGCCGGAGGCGTCCGTGCTCGTCGTCGCGCACGAGATCTCGCTGCGCTACGCGCTCAACGGCGCCGCCGGCTCGCCCGACCTCGACGCGCCTGAGCACGACATCCCGAACGCGACGCCGTTCCTGTTCGACGCAGCCTCACTCGAACGCGCGATCTCCGGGATCGAGCGCGCTGTCGAAAGCAGGAGCTAGAGCATCGGCGAGGAACGAGGGGCGGCTGATGGACGCCTGGAACCTGATTCTTCTGCTGGGGGTCACCGCGATCTGGGTGGGGTTCCTGACCGCGGTGCTGTGGCTCGTCGGCGCCCAGGCGCGCCGCTAGCGGCGACTACGCTGCGCGAGCCGTGTCGGTAGGCCACGAGATCGTCCGCGCGCTCTCGTTCACGGGCGGGATGACCTGGGAGATCCTCTGGGCGCTCGTCCTCGGCTTCACGCTGTCGGCGATCGTCCAGGCGGTCGTCTCGAAGGCGGAGATGCGGCGACTGATGCCGGACGACTCGCCGCGGACGATCCTCGTCTCCACCGGCCTCGGCGCCGCGTCGTCGTCGTGCTCGTACGCGTCGGTGGCGCTCGCGCGCTCGCTCTTCCGGCGCGGCGCGAACTTCACAGCCGCGATGACCTTCGAGATCGCGTCGACGAACCTCGTCTTCGAGCTCGGGATCGTGATCGCGCTGCTGCTGGGCTGGCAGTTCGTGGCCGGGGAGTTCGTCGGCGCGCCGGTGATGATCGTGCTGCTCGTGCTCGCATTCCGCG
>JAFAIV010000412.1 GCA_019236545.1 Actinomycetota bacterium
CGGTTCTTCCGGCCGCCCTACGTCGGCCACCGCGGCTGGCTCGGCGTCAGGCTCGACCGGGCCGTCGACTGGGACGAGATCGCCGGCATCGTCGAGGATGCCTGGGCGACCGTCGCGCCGAAGAAGGTCCTAGCGTCCCTTGGCCTGGACGCGGATCGAGACGACGCCCGCTGACGGGTCGTCGGTCGCGATCCGGATCTCGCCCGTGAGCGGGCCGGCGTGCGGGCGGAGGGCGAGGCGCAGCGTGCCGGTCGCGCCCGCGCTGATCAGGAGGGAGGCGGGCGTGACTGCGAGCCACGGCGGCGCCGAGACGAGCAGCACCTTCAGCGACCCTGTTCCCGCGTCGGCGAGCACGAGGCCCTGCGTCCGGACGCCGCGCTTGAAGACGACCGGGCGGAGCGCGAGCGCCAGCCGCGGCAGCGTCGGGGCCGAGAGCGTCGGCGTGGAGGGCGCGGCCACGCCGCCGGCCGGCGGGATCGGGACAGGCTTCCCGGTCAGCTGCCCGAGCGCGGCGGCGACGTCGATCAGCGGCGTGGTGATCCGGTTCCGGGGGTCGGTGATCGGGAGCCCCGTGGTCTTCAGGACGCTCTCGAGCGCGTCCGGCGTCAGCGCCGGGTCCGCGCCGAGGAGGATCGCGGCGGCGCCCGTCGCCTGCGCCGTCGCGGCGGACGTCCCGGCGAGCGTCTCCGCCGAGCCGAGGCCGACGGTGTCCACCGGCGCGCCGACGGCGAGCAGGTCGAGCTCGGTGCTGCTGTTCGAGAAGCACGCGATCTCGTACGGCCCGGTCTCGGCGTCGCGGCAGACGTTCGGGGCGAGGTACGGCCCGAACGCAGTCGAGTAGACCGCACCGACGGCGAGCGCAGCGTGGATGCACGCGGGCGCCGTGATCGCCGCGTGCGAGCCCTGGTTCCCGGCCGACGCGAAGACCGTCTGCCCGTTCGCGCGCAGGGCGTCGATCACGGTCGTGTACTGCGTGTACACGGTGTTGATCGAGACGAGGTTGTCGCACGGGCCGCTGAAGACGAAGTCGCTCCCGAGGCTGACACTGACGAGCTTCGCCTCCGGGTGATGCGTGAGCACCCAGTTCAGCCCGGCGATGATCTGCTGTGGGCTCGTGCGGCCGTTCCGGTCGGCCACCTTGACGACGACGAGCTTCACGCCCGGCGCCGTCCCGGTGAGGATCGTCGCCATCGCCGTCCCGTGCCCCTGGTCGTCCTGCGCGCTGCCCGGCCCGTCCTGCTCGTCGCTGCCGTTCGGGCAGCCGCCGCCGGAGACGATGCAGTGCTCCGCGACGACCGCGCCGGCGAGGGTCGGGTTCTTCGAGTCGACGCCGGTGTCGACGAGCGCGACGGTGACCCCCGCGCCCGTGTACCCGGCCAGGCGCGCGGCGTCCGCATGGATGAGCGCGTCCCCGGGCGTGTCCGCACGCGCCGCGGTCGCGCCCGCGAGGGCCAGCAGCGCGCACCCGACGACGGCCAGGGTCCTCAAAGTGCCCCCAGCGGGATTCGAACCCGCGCTACGGCCTTGAAAGGGCCGCGACCTGGGCCGCTAGTCGATGGGGGCGGCGCCCGGTCAGGCTACCCGCTAGAGGAACATGATCCAGGAGGCCGTCCGGCCGCACGCGCAGTCCTTGTGCTTCGCGCTGCAGCCACGGCAGTCCCAGTACTCCCACCAGATCCACTTCAGGTGATTCACCTCGAGCAGGAAGAGCGCGAGGATCCAGAGGAGGGTCGAGGTCTGCGACACGCCTCCAAGGTCGCAGACGGCCGGGCGACCCGCAATGGGCCGCCCGGCTCATTCCAGTCCGGAGCGGGTCCCAGCCCGCCCGGCACGGTTACCAGCGTCGCCAGCCAGGGCGCCCGCCGACACCGCCGGCGAGCAGGCTGATCAGCCAGATGAGCGCCAACACCGCCGCGACGATGAACAGCCAGTGCACGACGAAGCCGACGCCGAACGCGATCACCGCAAGGATTGCCAGCAGAACCAGAAGCAGCATCAGGAGACCCCTCCTCCGTGGTGGTCGTCTGTGTCTGGAGGGGAAACGGCCGAGGGGCCGTTTCGGTTACGCCGGCAGCGGTGCGAGGACGAGGATCGCGTCGCCCTGCTGCGCCTGCGACAGGCTGTACGAGAAGACCTTCGACTCCGTCGTCGCGTCCACCGTGCGCACCTCGCGCGCCGGGATCGTGTTCGGGAGCGGCGTGTGCGGCGACAGCGTCCGGTCGAGCGGCTGATTCAGCTCGGCGCTCAGGTCGCTCTTCGTCAGGTAGACGACGTACTGCGGCTGCGACCCGGGGCGGGGCGGCATGAACGCGACGATGTTCTGCAGGCCGAGGTACTTGAACGTGTAGAGCGCGAGCTCGAGGATCTCGCGGCGCACGAGGCGGCCGCGCTCCACCGAGGCCGTGCCGGTCGCGATCGAGCACGACGGGCCGAGGCCGCACAGCGAGTACATGACCGTGTTCGAGCCGTCCACGTTCACGATCGTGTCCTGCTTGCCGCCGGTGCCGCGGATCGCGAGGTAGTGCACCGGGATCACCTGGTTGCCCGGCGAGACAGAGGGCGCCTTGGCGATCACGTCGACGAGCTGCTTCCCGCTCGGGAGCCGGTAGAGCGGCGAGACGTGCTGCGCGATCTCGCGCGCGCCGCTGATGCCGCCGTCGGCCGGCTTCCACGACGACCAGCCGGCGCTGCTGCTGCCGATCGTCGAGCCGAGCGCGAGGACGATCCCGGCGACGGTCGCGCCGAGCGCCGCCGCGAGCACGAGGTACGCGACGAGGAAGCGGCGCCGGTAGAGGCGCCGGTGCTGCGGGGCGCGCGGGGGCGTGGCGGGCTCGGCGGGCGCCGGGACGACGCCACCGTCCTCGATCACATTCGTGGCCACGTGCTGTCCTTCGTCCAATCGATCTCCGGCTTCGTGAAGTGCTGAGCGTCGAGGAGCGCGACGAGGTCGTCACCGTACAGCTCGCGCTTCTCGACGAGCGTGTTCGCGACCGACTCCACCTTTTGTCGGTTCTCCTCGATGAAGTTGTACGCCGTGACGTACGCCTGTCCGAGGATCTGCGCGACGCGGCGGTGCTTGAAGTTGTCGCGCATGATCGACGCGATCGGGTCGGCGTGCGCGTCGGCGCTGCCGCGGGTGCGGTTCATCAGCTGCGAGCCGATCTCCTCGAAGCGCTTCATGATCCGCTCGCGAGTCTGCTCCGGCGACTCGTCGGCAAACGTCGTCGTCACGTCGAGCGGCATCGGGCCCATGCCGGAGATGCCGGCCATCGCCGCGGCCGTCTGCGTCGCGTAGTCGAGGTCGCCGCTCACGCCGCTCGCGTTCTCGCCGTAGAAGACCTGCTCCGCCGCCATCGCGCCGAGCACGTGGACGAGGTCGCCGAAGTACTCGCGGTGCCACTTCGTGAAGCGCTCCTCGCGCTCGAACGACTGGTGATGGCCGAGCGAGCCCGGGCGCATCCGGATCGAGAGGCGGCTCGACTCGACCTCCGGCCGGTACGCGTGCCCGGCGGCGGCGTGGCCGGCCTCGTGGATGGCGACGGCGCGCGTCTCGTGCTCGACGTACTTGACGTTGATCGCGGCGCCCGACTCGGTCACCGACATCGCCTCGAGCAGGTCGTTCCACGAGAACTCGGGGCGGCCGTCGTGGTGCGCGTACGTGAGCGCGACCGAGCAGACCTGGTCGATCATCGCCGGCGAGTAGCCGTTCGTGATGCGCGCGATCTCGTCGCGGCGCTTCTCGCCGTCGAGGTCGGGCTCGTGCGCGACCTTGCCGAGGTAGAGGTCGAAGATGTCCTTGCGGTCGTCCTTCGTCGGCGTGCGGAACCAGACGTGGCGGCCCATGCGGCCCGGGCGGGTGAGCGCCGGGTCGAGGTTCTGGACCGGGACGTTGGTCGCGCCGACGAAGTAGATCTGCTCCTTGCGCGGCTTCGGCGGCTTCAGGCGGAGCGAGACACGGCCGATCCGGCGCGGGACGAGGTACGTCGCGTCGAGCGTGTTGTTGATCAGGTTGCCCAGCGCGCGGCGCAGGAACGGCGGGTTGTCCATGCCGTCCATGACGACGAGGAGCTGGTTGAGCGCGAGCTGGCCGCCCATGCCGAACATCCCGCCCGGCATCGCCTGGTCGAGCTTGCGCACCCACGCCGGGTACGGGGAGCGGCGCTCCGGCGCCCGCAGGTTGAAGAGGTGGTCGCGCCACGCGGCCGTTTCGACGACGAGGTCGCCTCCCGGGTTCACGGCGCCGAACGGGCCGTAGAACGAGCGCGCCGCCTCGAGCTCCTCCAGCGTCGTCATGGACGACCCCTGGAGCGAGGCGCGCCGCATGCCGACGGCGTCGATCTCGTCGATGAAGACGATGCACTGGCCGCCCCACTTCCGCGCCAGCTTCTTCGCCTTGCGGGCGAGCCAGCGGACGATCACGGCATCCATGCCGATGAACGTCTGCGCGAAGCCGGAGCCTGGCATCGAGATGAACGGAGCGTTGAAGCTCGTCGCGATCGCCTTCGCGAGCATCGTCTTGCCGGTGCCAGGAGGCCCGTGGAAGAGCAGGCCGCGCTCGCGCTTGCCGCCGGCCTTCTCGAAGACCTCGCCGGACTGCCAGAGCGTGACGATCTTGCGCACCTCCTCCTTCGCCTCCGCCTGCCCACGGACGTCCTCGAGGCGGACGCCCCAGTCGGCGTCGCCGGGCTCGAAGCCGCGCATCTGCGTGATGCCGACGAGCATCAGCGGGCCGAAGAGGATGACGAAGTTGAAGATGAGGTAGAAGGGCAGCAGGACGACCAGCGCGAGGAACTGCGCCAGCGCGGACAGGCCGAGATAGTGGATGAGGAGGCCGATCGCGATCCCGAGCGGCGCGATGATGAAGAACACGCGCCGGTAGAACGTCCGCCACCACCAGGCGCGGCGGCGGTTGACGACGTCCTCCTCCTGCGCGTGCCTGTCCTCGACGGCGAAGAGGCTCGGCCACGGGATCATCCGCCGGACGACGACGTCGACCGCGCCGCGGAAGCACATGACGCCGGCGAGCGCGCCGAGGACACCCGCCCACCACGGCCAGTGGCGCTGATGGATCAGGTACGCGGCGAGCGCCGGGCTCGTCAGGAGGGCGACGATCGTGGCGGCCCGCGCCAGCCGGCGCAGGTCTGAAGCGAGTGCCTGAGCCTCTTCGTTGAGGCCGAGGCCTCTCGCTACGTCAGCGGTCGCCAATTCAGTCGTTTGGAGTGTAGCCCTGGCCTATCTACCCTCAGGTACGAAATGGAACCCTCCTTAGATTTCTCTCATTCGGAGCAGGATCGGGCGGTTTCGTACCATCGGCCGCTCTATCTCGCGACGCTCGGGGACGCCGTGCTCGGGACGGCGGTTCTCGTCGTCCTCCGCTGGACATGGCCCGGCCGCGAGCTCTGGCACACCGTGGAGGAAGCGGGCTGGGCCGGCGCGGCGGCCGCCTGGGCGGCGATCGTCGTGCTCGCGTCGTGGCTCGTCCGGGCGCCGCTCTCGTGCTGGCGCGGCTGGTGGCGCGAGCGGCGCTGGGGGTTCTCGACGCAGTCGTTCGGTGCGTGGCTCGCAGACCAGGGGAAGGGGCTCGCGATCTCGGTCGTGCTGCTCGCCGGCGCGTGGACCGGCGTCGTGGCGCTCGCGCACGCGCTTCCCGGCTGGTGGCCCGCGCCCGCGGCCGCGGGAGCCGCGCTCGCCGTCCTCTTCCTCTCCTTCGTCGCCCCGCTGCTGCTGGAGCCGGTCTTCAACCGCTTCACGCCGCTCGCCGACGAGGCGCTCGCCGCGGAGCTGCTCGCGCTCGGCGAGCGTGCGGCCGTGCCGGTGCGCGAGGTGCTCGTCGCCGACGCGAGCAGACGGACGACGAAGGTGAACGCCTACGTCTCCGGGATCGGCCGGACGCGCCGGGTCGTCGTCTACGACACGCTGCTCGAGGCGGCCGACACCGGCGCGCTGAAGACGGTCGTGGCGCACGAGCTCGGGCACCGCCGGGAGCGCGACGTGGCGAAGCTGACGATCGCCGGCATGGCGGGCGCGGTCGCGGCGGTGCTGCTCGTCTGGGGCGTGCTCGGGACGCGCGTCGCCTCGGGACGGGAGCTGCCGGTGGCGCTGCTGCTCCTGTCGGCGTTCCAGCTCGTGACCATGCCGCTCGGCGCGGCCTGGTCGCGGAAGCTCGAGTACCGGGCCGACCGGTGGTCGCTCGACCTGACCGGCGACCTCGCGGCGTTCGAGCGCGCTTTCGAGGAGCTCGGCCGCCGCAACCTCTCCGATCCCGCGCCGCCGCGGCTCGCGTACCTCTTCCTCTTCGGCCACCCGACCGTCCCCGAGCGCGTCGCCGCCGCGCGGGCGCGGGCCGCGTAGGCTGGGGCGCATGCACGCGCACGGGCACGGCCACGCGCACGGGCATGCGCGCGACCGGCGGGCCCTCGCGACCGCGCTCGGCCTGATCCTCGCGCTGATGGCCGGGGAGGTCGTAGCCGGTATCGCCGGCGGCTCGCTCGCGCTGCTCGCGGACGCGGGGCACATGCTCACCGACGCGGCCGCCCTCGGCGCGGCGCTCGTCGCGGCCCGGCTGGCGACTCGCCCCGCGGGCGGCGCGTGGACGTTCGGGCTCGGCCGCGCCGAGATCCTTGCCGCGCAGGCGAACGGCGTCTCGCTGCTCGTCGTCGGGCTGCTGATCGTCTACTCGGCGGTGCGCCGGCTGATCTCGCCGCCGCACGTCCACGCCTGGCTCGTCGTCGCGGTCGCGTGCGCCGGGATCGCTGTGAACGCCCTCGCGACGTGGGTGCTGTCCCGCGCCGACCGGGAGAGCCTGAACATCCGCGGCGCGTTCCTCCACGTCGCCACCGACCTCGCCGCGTTCGCCGGGACGGCGCTCGCCGGCGGGCTCATCCTCCTCACCGGCTGGACGCGCTTCGACGCGGTCGCCGGCCTCGTCGTCGCGATGCTCATGCTGCGCTCGGCCTGGAGCCTCCTCCGCGACTCAGGCCGCATCTTCCTCGAGGGCGCGCCGGCGGAGATCGACCCGCACGAGGTC
>JAFAIV010000049.1 GCA_019236545.1 Actinomycetota bacterium
TCGTCCGCGTGACCGAGCGCTACGGCCGCGAGCACGCCGCGCTCGTCGCGAGCTTCGCCACCTACCGCTCGCGCGGCGCGATCCGCGACGTCGGCAAGGCGCTCGGCCTGCCGTACGCCGACCTCGAGCGGCTCGCGCGGCTCACCGACGGCTGGAACGCGCAACGCGTCGCCGACGAGCTCGCCGCGCTGCCGGACGCCACGCTGAAGCTCCGCTCGCCACGCTGGCGCGCGTTCGGCGAGCTCTGCACCGAGATCGCCGGGCTGCCGCGCCACATCTCGCAGCACCCGGGCGGGATGGTGATCTCGTCGCGGCCGCTCGTCGAGCTCGTCCCGGTGCAGCCGGCCGCGATGGAGGGCCGGCAGATGTGCCAGTGGGACAAGGACTCGTGCTCGGACGCCGGCTTCCTCAAGATCGACCTGCTCGGGCTCGGGATGCTCTCCGCGGTCGAGGAGTGCGTCGACCTGATCGCGAGGCACCGCGGCGAGCGGATCGACCTCTCGCGCGTCCCGCTCGACGACCCCGACGTCTTCGCGGAGATCCAGCGGGCCGACACGATCGGCTGCTTCCAGATCGAGAGCCGCGCCCAGATGCAGACGATCCTGCGCACGCGGCCGGAGAACCTCGACGACATCACCGTCCAGGTCGCGCTCGTCCGGCCGGGGCCGATCCAGGGGAAGGCCGTCCACCCGTACATCGAGCGCCGCCAGAAGCTCCGGGAAGATCCCGCGTACGAGCCGCCTGCCGACCATCCACTGCTGAAGGAGCCGCTGCAGGAGACCCTCGGCGTCGTCGTCTTCCAGGACCAGGTGCTCGACGTCGCGATCCACCTGGCCGGGTTCACGGTCGGCGAGGCGGAGGGGCTGCGGCGGGCGATGAGCCGGAAGCGCTCGCACGCGGCGCTCGAGGCGTACCGGGAGCGGTTCGTCGCGGGCGCGCTCGCGAAGGGCGTGGACGAGGCGACGGCGGACGCGGTCTACGACAAGCTCGTCGCGTTCTCCGGCTTCGGCTTCCCGAAGTCGCACTCGGCGGCATTCGGGCTGCTCGCGTACCAGTCGGCGTGGCTGCGGCACCACTACGCGGCGGAATTCCTGGCGGCGCTGCTGAACGCGCAGCCGATGGGCTTCTACCCGCCGGCGACGCTCGTCCGGGACGGCCAGCGGCGCGGCGTGGAGACGCGGCCGCCGCACGTGAACCTCAGCGCGGTCGGCTGCACGATCGAGGACGGCGCGGTGCGCGTCGGGCTGAAGTACGTGACCGGCGTGGGAGAGGACGACGCCGAGGCGGTCGTCGCGGCGCAGCCGTACCGCTCGATCCGCGAGCTCGCGCAGCGGACGCCGCTCTCCGAGGACGAGCTCCGCGCGCTCGCCGAGTCCGGTGCGTGCGACTGCTTCGGGCTGCGGCGGCGGGAGCTCCTCTGGCAGCTCGGGCTCGTGCCGCGGCCGGCGTCGGTGGCGGGGACGGGCGGCGAGGCGAAGCAGCTCGCGCTCCCGCTCGACCCGACCGCGGCGACGCCCGACCTCCCGGAGCCGACGGTCTGGGAGCGCATGCTCGCCGACTACCGGACGACAAGCCTCTCCGTCGGCGTCCACCCGCTCGAGCTGCTGCGGCCGCACCTGCCGCCGCGGACGCTCTCGACGGAGGACCTGTTCGCGCAGCCGAACCGCGCGCAGGTGCAGGTCGCGGGCCTCGTCGTCGCGCGGCAGCGGCCGTCGACCGCGAACGGCGTCGTCTTCATGCTGCTCGAGGACGAGTTCCAGCAGGTGAATCTGATCGTCCCGCCCGCGGTCTACGACCGCTACCGCGCCGTCGTCCGCGGCGAGCCGCTCCTGATTGCGCGCGGCCGCTACGAGCACGAGGACCGCAACCGCAACATCCTCGTCCGCGAGCTCGAGTCGCTGACCGCCCTCGCGCGTCGGCTGACGGACGAGTCCGACGTGCACGCGTCACTCCCGCGCGCGCACCACTTCGGGCACCGCTAGGGCATCAGCCGGGGATGCGCGACCAGATGGCGCGGAGCGAACCGTCGAGCGTGCAGCGCGCGATCGGCAGCCCGCGTTCCTCGTTCGCCGTCGGCATCGCGATGTGCCCCGCGACCGCGTAGCCGCGGCAGAACGGCTCCGCGCCGGGCGCCGGGATCCCGACGAGCACGGCGCGGCGCCCGCTGACGGCGGGGCGCCAGTACCGGAACGTGACGTCCTTCGACGCCACGGGCGGAAGCCCGCGTCCGAAGAGCTCCAGCGCGCCCGCCTCGCCGTAGTTGCCGGCGACGACCACGTCTGCGCCCCTGGCGATGCCGCCGACCTGCCGGGCGAGGCGGGGCCAGCCGAGCTCGTCCTGGTAGTCGCTGCGCCCCTTCACGACGCCGCGCTGGATCGCCGAAGCGAGGGGCAGCACCGGCAGGACGCTCGGCAGCGAGACCGCGAAGAAGGCGACGTAGAGCGCCCCTGCGACCGCGAGCCGGCGCCGGGTCGCCCACCGCTCGACGGACACCGCGCCGGCTGCGAGCGCGAAGAACACCACGGGCATCGCGTAGTACGACTTGCCGCCGAGGACGAAGTACGCGAGCACGGTCGCCACGACCACGGCTCCGAGCGGCCGCAGCAGCCGGTCGCGCACGAGCAGCCACACTCCGGCGAGGGCCGCCGGGACCGCGACAGGGTTCGTCACGAGCAGCAGGTCGACGATGAACTTGGGCCGCGTCTCGTCGGTCGCGCTCGGCCGCGGACTCAGGAACCAGTGGACGCTGACCCAGCCGTGCCCGGCTTCCCAGACGAGGTTCGGGACGAGGAGCACGCCGGCCACGAGCAGGGCGAGCCCGAGCCCGCGCGACACGAGCACGTCGCGCCGCCACGCGACGAAGCCGGCGAGCAGGAGCACGAGGACGACGGCCAGCGTGTACTTCGTCTCCAGTCCCACTCCCGCCGCGACTCCGAGGGCGAGCCAGGAGCCGCGCCCGAGGGCGAGCCGGAGCGCCAGCCAGAGCACGAGCATCGTCGCGGTCTGGTCGAACGACACGGGCTGGAAGAGGCCGTTCGTCGAGAGCAGCAACGGCGAGAAGCCGACCAGGACCGACGCCAGCACCTGCGCGCGCAGGCCGCCGCCGAGCTCCCGCGCCACGAGGACGGCGAGCACGACCGTGATCGCGCCGGCGAGGATCGCGAAGCTGCGGAAACCGACGAGCGACCAGCCGAAGAGCACCCGCGCCGCCGCCGACAGCAGCGCCGTCACCGGCGGGAACTCGACGTAGCCGCCTTGCAGATGGCGCCCCGCCACCGCGTAGTAGAGCTCGTCCCGCTGCCAGCCGTATCGCCCGGCGAACGCGAGGTTGAGCGCGCTCTTCGCCGCGAGAACCGGCACCAGCCAGCGCGCCGCCCGCAGCTCGGCGCTCCGCAAGGCAGGCCTGCCGTCGACGACGACGGCGCTCACGCCCACCAGCATGACCCTGCATCCGGAGCCGTTCATCAGGGGAATCCCGTGCTGCCGCTACCGTTGACAGGTTGATCGAGATCGCCTGTGCAGCCTGCGGATGGGTGGCGGTCACGAGCCAGCCGGTGCATGACGTGTGGAAGGAGCACGAGGCCGGCTGCCCGGCCGTCGGCGGCGCGGTGCGCCTGCTCCCGGAGCTGCCGCCGCTGCCGAAGCTCCTGCCGCCCGTCCAGCTCTGCCAGCACCGGCCGGTGCGCCGCCAGATCGCGGTGACGCCGTCGGGAGTGAAGAAGTACGCCGTGAGCTGCGAGCTCTGCGGCCGTATGCTCGACCGCTGAGATGCGCCTGAGCGAGCGACTCCTCGCGGCCCGGGAGCGGCTGACTCCGAGCGTCCTGGGTCAGCTGCTCGAGACGGCGGCGGCGGCCGGGATCGCCTGGGAGCTCGCGCTCCAGCTCCCCGACCACGGCACGCCGTTCTTCGCCCCGATCGCCGCGGCGATCGCGCTCGGGGCGGAGCAGGGGAAGCGCGGGCGGCAGGCGATGGAGATGATGGAGGGCGTCGCGCTCGGGATCCTCGTCGGCGCCGCGCTGCTCGCGATCGCCGGCGCGGGGTGGTGGCAGATCGTCGTCGGGACGCTCGTCGCGATCCTCCTCGCCACCGCAGCCGGCGCCACGCCGATGATCCGAAACCAGGCGGCGGCGTCCGCGATCCTCGTCGTCGCGCTGCACCGGCCCGGCTCCGACCTCGCCATCCAGCGGCTCGAGGACGCCCTGATCGGCGGCGCGGTCGCGATCGTCATCGCGCGCTTCCTCTTCCCGATCGACCCGGTCGAGCTCGTGCGCAACGAGGCGCGCGCGCTCCGGTCGAGCCTCGCGACGGCGCTCGACGACGTCGCCGCCGCACTCGAGGCGGACGACCACGAGCGGGCCGAGGCCGCGCTGGAGAAGGTCTTCGCCGTCGACGACCACCGCCTCATGCAGGCGCTCGTCACCGCGCGCGACGTCGTGGAGAAGGCGCCGCGCCGTCGGCCGATGCGGCGGCGGGTCGAGAAGCTCGGCGAGCTCTACCGCGAGCTCGAGGCCTCCGTCTACGACGCGCACGCGATCGCGACCGGGGCGATGCGCCTCACCGACGGCGCGGGGCCGCCGCCGCCCGAGGCTGCGCTCGCCGTCGGACGCGCGGCGACCGCGGTGCGCGCGATCGAGCCGGACGAGGCGCGCGCCGCGGCGGAGGCGACCCGCGAGGCGGCGCGAGGGCTGCGCGCGGCCGATGACTCGCTCGGCGCGGGCGTCGTTGCTCACGGTGCCGTCGGCGTCGCCGAGCACACGCTCAGGGCAGCCGAGGCGCGCGAGGAAGAGCGGAAGCTGGCCGCGAAGCGCCGCCTCTAGCCGAATCCCGCCGCGCCGTTCGCGCGTTCAC
>JAFAIV010000063.1 GCA_019236545.1 Actinomycetota bacterium
TGCGCGATCGCCGTGCCCGCCGCCGAGCCGGCGATCCCCCAGTGGAAGACGTAGACGAAGACGACCTCGAGGGCGAGGTTGAGGACGTTCGCCGCGACGACGATCTCGAGCGGCCGCCGCAGGTTCGAGACACCGCGGAGGTAGCCCGTCCCCGCGAGCGCGACGAGCGCCGCGGGCAGCCCGGCCGCGCCGATGCGGAAGTACTCGAGCGCGTCTCGTCCGGACTGACCGTGCCCGCCGAGCCCGCGCAGGAGCGGCGCGCCCGCCGCCTCCAGGACCGCGAGCAGGACGACGCCGATCCCGAGCGAGAGCCAGAGCGCCTGCGCCGCCAGCCGCGCCGCGCGCTCCTGCTGCCCCGCGCCCGACGCGCGCGCGACGACCGCCGTCGTCCCGTAGGCGAGGAAGTTGAAGATCGTGTACGCGCTCGACAGCACCGTCCCGGCCAGCCCGAGCGCTGCGATCTGCGGCCGGCCGAGGTGCCCGACGATCGCCGTGTCCGCGAGCACGTACAGCGGCTCGGCCGCGAGCGCGCCAAGCGCCGGGATCGCGAGCCGCAGGATCTCCCGGTCGTGAGGGGAGCGGAGGCGCACCGGCGGCTGACGATAATGGCCCGGTGAAGATCGGCATCGTCGTGCCCTACTCCTGGTCGTTCTGGGGAGCCGTCGTCGAGCACGCCGAGCTCCAGAGCGCGGCCCTCCGTGCGCTCGGGCACGACGTGCGGACGATCATGGGCAACGACCCGCCCGGCCAGTTCACGCGCGTCCTCCACCCGCGCCACGGCCGCCACGGCAACCCGCCGCCCGACGTGATCCCGATCGGCCGCTCGGTCATCGTCCCCGCGAACGGCTCGCTGCCGAACATCATCCTCAGCCCCCGCTCCGTCGTCCGGATCAAGCAGGCGATCGACCGCGAGGGCTTCGACGTCCTCCACCTGCACGAGCCGATGACGCCGATCCCGTGCATCGCCGCCCTCGCGTTCTGGGAGGGACCGACCGTCGGGACGTTCCACGCGAGCGGCGACCTCGGCTGGATGCGGATCGCAACGCCCGTGTGGGGCTTCCTCGCCGACCGCATCGACCAGCGCATCGCCGTCTCGGACATGGCTGCGCAGTCCGCAGCGCGCTGGCTCGGTGGGGACTACACGATCGTCCCGAACGGCGTACTCATCCCGCCCGCCGCCGAGCCGGGCGGCCGCGCGCACCGCATCGTCTTCGCCGGACGTCACGAGGCGCGGAAGGGCCTGCAGGTGCTGCTCGAGGCGTGGCCGGAGATCCACCGGCGCACCGGCGCCGAGCTGCGCGTCATCGGCGCCGACCCGCTGCGGGTCCAGCTCCTGATGTCGCGGCTGCGCGTGCGCGACGGCATCGAGGTGCTCGGCTTCCTCGAGCAGGACGCGTTCACCGAGGAGCTCCTGCAGGCGAAGGCGCTCGTCGCGCCGTCGCTCGGCGGAGAGAGCTTCGGGATGGTGCTCACGCGCGCGTTCGCGTGCGCGACGCCGGTGGTCGCGTCCGACATCACGGGATACCGTGACGTGATGACGCCGGAGACCTCGGTGTCCTTCCCCGCAGGCGACGTGCAGGCGCTGGCCGAGGCCGTCGAGTCGCTGCTCGCGGACGAGCCGCGCCGGGAGGCGATGGGCGCCGCGGCACGGCAGCTCGCCCTCGACCGGTACGGATGGGAGGCGATCGCCCGGCGCCTCGTCGAGATCTACGAGGCGGCAGCTGCGTGAGCCGGCTGCGGCTCCCGAGCTCGCCGTGGACGCGGGCGCTCGTCTCGCTGGCGCTCTTCGGCGCGTTCATCGCGATCTTCTGGTGGCGCGGGCCGAAGTTCCAGTCGATCGGCAGCGCGTTCGGCTCGGTGAAGTGGCAGTGGGTCGTCGCCGCGATCGCGCTCAACTTGCTCTCGGTGGTCGTGCGCGCGATGGCGTGGACGACGGTGATCCGCTCCGCGATGGAGCCGCCGTGGCCGAAGGTCTCGCTCGTCTTCTCGGCGTTCTCGGTCGGGCTGTTCGCGAACGCGGTGCTACCGGGGCGGGTCGGTGAGCTCGCGCGCGTCGCCGTGCTGACGCGGAAGCTGCCCGGCCGGAAGGGCGCGTGGGCGACGCTCGTCGGGACGGTGTTCGCGCACCGCGTCTTCGACATCGTCCCGGTGCTGCTGCTCGTCCTCTACGTGATCGTCACGGCGAGCATCCCGATCGGGGCGCAGGCGGCGCTCGTCGCCGTGCTCGTGTTCGGCGTCGGGATGTTCGTGCTCGCGTTCGTCACGGCGCGGCGGCCGCACGCGCTCGAGATCGAGGGGCTCGGGAAGGCCCGACGGCTGCTGCGGATGGCGCGGCAGGGGCTGGGCGTGCTGCGTTCGCCCGCGGGCGCTGCGGCGGCGATCTTCTTCCAGTGCTGCGGCTGGCTCTGCCAGCTCCTGGCGGTCTGGACGGCGATGCGCGCGTTCGGCATCCATGCGCCGCTCCCGGCAGCCGGGGTCGTCCTGCTCGTGATGAACGTCGTCACGATCCTCCCGTTCTGGCCCGGCAACGTCGGCCTCGTGCAGGTCGCGATCGCGTCGGCGCTGACCGGCTACGGCGTCGCCTACGCGACCGGCGTGGCCTACGGGTTCGGCCTGCAGGCGATCGAGGCGTCCGTCGGGATCGGCGTCGGCACGCTCTTCCTCGCACGCGAGGGGCTGTCGGTCGCGATGCTGCGCGTGATGCCGAGCGCGACGCAGGCGGAGATGCCGGACGAGGACGAGGAGGAGCTGCCGGATGCCCGCGCCGAGCGCGCTCGCGTGCCCGGCTAGCCTCAAGGCCGTCCTCTCGGCGCGCGAGGCGGCCTCGGCGCTCGCATTCGGGTTCTCCGCGGCGGGCGTCGACTGCGTCCAGCTGCCGCTGGCGGACGGTGGCGAGGGGACGCTCGACGTCCTCTGCGACGAGGTCTGGCCGGTCGAGGCGGTCGACGCGTTCGGGCGGCCGCGGGAGGCGCTCGTCGGGCGGCGCGGGGACGCGGTCGTCGTCGAGGCTGCGCAGGTCGTCCCGTTCGACCCCGACCGGCTCGATGCCATGGCGGCGTCGTCGCGCGGGCTGGGGGAGGTGATCGCGGCGCTGCCCCGGGGGTTCCAGCGGCTGGTCGTCGGACTCGGCGGGACGGCGACGATGGACGCCGGGCTCGGGTTGCTCGACGCGCTCGACGCGCTGCCCGCGCCGACGACAGTCCTCTGCGACGTGCGGACGACGCTCTACGACGCGCCGCGGCTGTTCGGGCCGCAGAAGGGAGCGGACCCGGAGCAGGTGGTCGAGCTCGCGCGGCAGTTTCGGGAGCTGGACGAGCTTGCGCCGGTGGCGGACGTCCCGGGCGCGGGCGCGGCGGGCGGTCTCGGGGCGGCGCTGGCGTCGCTCGGTGCGGAGCTCGTCCCGGGCGCGGCGGGCGTGCTCGACCTGCTCGGCTTCGACCCGGTCGGGCACGCGCTCGTCGTCTCGGGCGAGGGCCGCGTCGACGAGACGACGGCGGAGGGGAAGGCGCCGGCGGAGGTCGCGGCGCGCTGCGCCGCTGCGTGGGTGCCGTGCGTCGTCTTCGGCGGGCTCGTGGACGCGCCGCTTCCGGGGACAGAGACGCTCGCGCTCTCGGGCGAGCCGGCGCGGGCGTTCGACGACCTCGTCGAGCTAGGACGCGCCCTCGGGGCGCGACTGCTCGACGCGGCGGGCTAGCTCCTCGACCTTCCCCTGCGCGGCGTCGAGCCGGGCACGGCAGAGGGCGTAGAGCTGCTCGCCGCGCTCCCAGAGCGCCAGCGCCTCGTCGAGCGACGCCTGCCCCTGCTCGAGCCGCTGGACGATCTGCTCCAGCTCGGCCTGCGCCTGCTCGAAGGTCGGCTCCGGCGTCGTCAAGGCTCGACGTCCTCGACGCGGGCGCCGAAGCCGCCCTCGGCGAGCGTCACCTCGACGCGCGCGCCAACCGCGACCTCAGCGGCCGAGGCGACCACGCCCGAGTCCGTCCGGACGATCGCGTACCCTCGCCGTAGTGTTGCCTGTGGCGACAACGTTACGAGCTTGCCGGCGGTCGCCTCGAGCGCCGCCCGCTTGCGCTCGACCGCCAGCGCGGGCGCCTGACGCAGGCGCTCGTGCGCGCGCTCGACGCGCTGACCCTCCCGCTCGAGCCTGAGGCGGGGCGCGGCCCGCAGCCGCTCCGCCGCACGCTCCAGCCGCTGGCCGTCGCGCTCGAGCGCCCGCCGCACGCAGCGCGCGAGCGACTCGCGAGAGCGGTCGAGCCTGCCCGACAACTCACTGCGCTCCGGGACGACGAGCTTCGCGGCCGCCGTCGGCGTCGACGCACGGGCGTCCGCCGCAAGGTCGACGAGCGGCGTGTCCTGCTCGTGGCCGACCGCGGACACGACCGGCACGGGGCACGACGCGACCGCGCGGACGAGGCGCTCGTCGCTGAACGGGAGCAGATCGTCGAAGCTGCCGCCGCCCCGCGTGAGGACGATCACGTCCACGCCCGGCTGCTCGCAGAGCGCGCGCAGCGCGTCGACCATCTCGCCGGCGGCGCGCGGTCCCTGGACGTACGTCTCCGCCACGACGACCGCGGCGCCCGGGAAGCGCGCCTCGATCGTCGTGAGGACGTCGCGCTTCGCGGCGGCGTCGTTCCCGGTGACGAGCCCGATCCGGCGTGGAAGGAGCGGCAGCGGGCGCTTGCGCTCGGCGGCGAAGAGGCCCTCGGCGGCGAGGGCCGCCTTCAAGCGCTCGAGCTGCGCGAGGTGTGCCCCGAGCCCGAACCGCTCGATCGAGAGCGCGCGAAGCTTGAAGTCGCCGCGCTGCTCGAACAGCTCGGGCCGGCCGAAGACGTGCACGCGCTCGCCGTCGGCGAGCTCCAGGCGCAGGCCGTCGAAGCGGCCGCGCGGCATCGTCACGCCCACGGACGAGCCGTCGCTCGGGTCCTTCAGCGTGAAGTAGACGGTGGCCCAGCGCTCGTGCCGGCGGAGCTCGGTGATCTCGCCCTCGACCCAGACGGTCGGGAGCTTGCCGAGCCACTGCGCGACGCCGCGGTTGAACGACGCGACCGAGTAGACCGTGCGGTCCTCGTAGGGCAGCGCCTCGACCTTGGCCACGAGGGCCAGACTAGAGCAGCGGGGCTTCGGCTAGAGCAGGATGGCCGCGGCGACGTCGTGCGCGCAGCCCTGGTCCACGATCTCGACGGCGAGGTGAAGGTCGGCCTCGCTGGCCGCGATCCGCTCGGCCAGACCGAGCGGGTATCCCGCTTCGATCAGGACGTGCAGTCGCCAGCTCTCGACCTTCGAGCGCTCGTCGACTTCGGGCTCAAGGACTTCGGTCATCTCGCTCATGGCTCTGTGCTTTCGTGCTGGCTTGGACGAACCCTGCTGTGGGTTTGTTAGCGGCCGAACGTTCGGGTTTTTTAGGCCCCGAGTTAGCTATTTCTGACCGCGGCGGCCGTGTCGAAGCGCCGCATGAGCTCCTGGAGGCGTGCCTCGAGGATGCCGCGTTCCGCCTCTGCGTCGGCGCTGAGCTCCTCCAGGCGGCGGCGGACGTCCGCCTCCAGCTCGCCGATCCGGCCGTCCACCGCGGCCATCCAGTCGTCGCGCTGCCGCTCGAGGTCCTTCGCCGCGTCGGCGAGCCGCCGCTCGAGCCGCTGCGCGCCCGCGTCGCCGACGTGGGCCAGCTGCTCGGCGAGGACGGCCTCGGCCTCGCGTGAGAAGACGCTGACGGAGCGGTCGAGCTCGCGGGCGAGCCGGCGGGCGGCGTCCTCCCGTGCGCTCTTCACGAGCGCCGAGAACTGCTGCGCCGCCTCGTCGCCGAAGGACGCGATCGAGCGCTCGACGACCCGCTCCATCTGCTCGACCTGGCGGCGTGCGGCGTCCTCGAAGCCGACCTTGATCCGCGCGACCGCCTCGGCCTCCTCGCGCTGGATCAGCTCGAGCAGTTCGCGCTCGCGGCGGCGCATCCGCTCCTCGAGCTCGTGGATAGCCCGGCGCCGCTCGACCGCGTGCGCCTCGACCTCGGCGCGGGCGGCGCCCAGCGCCTCCTCGAGCGACTTGTCGAGCTCGGTCCGCAGCCGCGCCATGGACGTCCGCTGCTCCTCGCTCTGCGCGGAGAGCCGCTCGGCGTCGGCGGTGAGCCGCAGCTCGACCTCGGACAGCAGCTGCTCCTGCCGCGTCCCGAGCTCCGCGATCCGCGCGCGGGTCGCCTCGGCGGCGCGGTCGAGGTCCTGCGCCCAGCCGGCGAGCCGCTGCTCGACCTGCGCCTGCGTCTGCGTCAGCTTCTCGCTCAGGCTCGCGACGGCGTCCCGCTCGCGCTCGGCGAACGACCGCCGCCGCTCCTCCGCGAACGACCGCTCCTGCTCCTCGAGCATCGACGCGGAGTCGGCCCGTGCGCGGGCGAGCGTGCGCTCGAGCTCGGCCGCGCGCTCGGCCGCCTCGCGCTCGACGAGGTGGAAGAGCCGCGCCTCCGCCTCGGCGAGGTGCGCGTCGACGGCGGTGAGCCGGACGAACTCCTGCCGCAGGAGGATGCACGCGCCGGTGAGCGCGGCGCAGACCGTGAGCCCGGCGGCGTCGATCGCGAGGCCGCGGCCGTGCTTCAGCCCGAAGGCCGCCCAGACCGCGATCGCAGCGCCGGTCTCGAGCGTCGTGACGCCGACGAGCGCCCACATCGGCAGCCGCCGCAGAACGGTTCCGACCAGGGTGAGCGCCGCGACGACGAGCCCGGCCGCGAACGCGATGTCGGCAATCGTGTGCAGGCCCACCGCAGCCAGTGTAGGGCGTCAACCGGCGCGCGCAAGCAGCACCGCGACGGCCAGCAGCACCATCGCGGCGGCCATTCCTTCGAGCGCGAGCTCGGGCGCGCGGGCGAGGAGCGCGGCGTCCACCGGCAGCGTCGAGCCGTCCGCGAGGTCGACCCGCCCCTCCACGTGCGTGACGCGCCGCCGGACGAGCCGCACCTGCGTCGAGAGCCGCCACTGCACCCAGCTCGTGGCGAAGGCGAAGGCCGCGGCGGCGACCGCCTCGGCGCGCAGCGTCCGCGCCGACGCGAAGTACGCGGTGAGCACCGGGAACGCGCCCCAGGCGGCCGCGAACCACCACTTCGAGTGGAACGCGCCGCCGAAAGCCTCGAGGTTGTACGCGACGACGACGAAGGCCCCGACCGCGATGAAGGCGAGCAGCCACCACGTGCGCGATGCCGCGACGGCGATCCCGATCGCGCACGCGCCGCCGATCGACGCGACCGCGAGCGCGACGAGGACGGCGTTCGGGATCCGCGTGCGCAGCGGCCGGCCCTGGAGCTCGTCGAGCGCGTGCGCTCCGATGCCGAGCGCGAGCGCGAACGCGAGGGCCGTCCAGCCGAGCAGCGGCCAGTCCATCCGGCGCACGAGGGCCGCGCCGAGCGCGACGTAGGAGAGGTGCCAGAGCGTGTACGGGACGTGGAGGAGCGTCACGTAGTCGCGCCAGCCGCCCGGCCGCAGCGCGTAGAACGCCGGCCGGGCCTCCGTCACGCGCGCCGTCCCCAGACGACGATCCCGCCGCCGACGCTCATCCGCCGCGCCTCGACGTCCTCGATCCCCGCGTCGCGCCAGAGGTCGAGGAGGCGCGACTCGGGCAAGCGCGACCAGAAGCCGCGGATGCTCGGGCCGAGGAACGACCCGACCTCGCGCCAGCCCGGCGAGACGACCGCGCCCGCGGCCGGAAGCCCGACGCGGACGTAGAGCTCCCAGAGCGGCCGCCAGAGCCCGTGCGGCAGGCCGAACTCCTGCATCGCCACGACGCCGCCGGAGCGCACCGGCCGCGCGAGCTCGTGCAGCGTCGCCGCCGGGTCGTCGACGTAGCGGAGGAGGTAGGTGAACGTGAGCGCGTCGAACTCGCCGTCGCCGACCGGGAGCGCCTCGGCCCGGCCGTCGCGCAGCTCGATCCGCTCCGCGAGCCCCGCCGCGGCGACGCGCTCCCGCCCCGCCGCGAGCATCTCCGGGCTCTGGTCGACGCCGACGACCGTCCGATCCGGCACCGCCCGCGCGAGCTCGATCGCGACCGCTGCCGTCCCCGTCGCGACGTCGAGGACGCGCCGCGCGTCGGCCGGGATGCGCGAGACGAGGAACGCCCGCCAGCGCGGGTCCTGGCCGAACGAGAGGAGCCGCGCGTAGCGGTCGTACGTCGGCCCGAGCGGCGCGAAGAGCTCCTGCGCGTCCAGACCGCCAACCTTATTGTTGATCCGTGGCCGTGAGCGAGGACGTCGAGCGGATCGCCGCCGCCGCGGCGCGATTCGCGGGGGAGGGCGAGCGCGTCGCCGGCGTGCTCGCGACGGAGCCGCTCGGCCGCCGCCTCTACCTCGTCGCGTACGAGTCCGAGGCCGCGCACGCGTGGCTCGCGCTCGACGACGCGGGCGAGCCGGTCGGCGACCGCCGTCTCGTGCGCGAGGCGGCGCAGCTCGCCGCGCTCTGCGAGGTGGCGGAGGACTCGGCGGGCGGCGGGCACCTCGAGGAGCTCCGCGCGCGCCTGCGCGAGCTGCGCGAGACCGAGGCCCCGCAGGGGATCGAGGAGGCCGAGGAGGCCGCGGCGGCGCTCGCGCAGACGCTCGAGCCGGAGCCCCGCGTCGCCCGCAGCGAGTACCTCGACGCCCTCGGCGTCGCGTCCCGCCGCCTCGAGCACGCGCTCGGCGAGGAAGGCGGCTCTCCCTTCGCGGCCGCCGTCCAGTCCGCGCTCCCCGCGGTCGAGGAGCTCACCGCCGAGGTCGAGCGCACCTACAAGGGCCCACTCGCATGACCGACGAGAGCCGCGCCTCCGACGCCGAGCGCGAGCAGGCCGTCGCGCGCCTCCGCGAGGCCTCCGCGGAGGGCCGTCTGACGCTCGAGGAGCTCGCCGAGCGGACGGCGTGGGCGTACGACTCGACGACGCACGCGGAGCTGGAGAAGGTCACGCGCGACCTGCCCGCGGCGACCGCCGCGCCGTCGCCCGAGCGCCGCGCCCGCGGCACGCTCGTCGCGATCTTCGCGCCGCTGACACGGCGCAACCGCCGGCCGCTCCCGGAGCGCACGCTCGTCCTCTCGATCTTCGCGCCGGTCCGCCTCGACCTCCGGGAGACGACCTTCGTGCCCGGAGAGGCGGAGATCGTCGTCCTCTCGCTCTTCGGCCCGGTCTTCGTCACGGTGCCGGAGCACGTCGACGTCGACACGAGCGTCGTCTCGGTCTTCGCCCCGGTCCGCCACGACGACTCAGGGCCCGTGCCGCCCGCCGCGCCGCGCCTCCGGGTGCGCGGCCTCGCGTTCTTCGCGCCGCTCTTCGTGAACGTCGCCCGGCGCTAGAGTGGCCGCATGGAAGGTGGCGGTTTCGGATTCCCGTTCGGGGGCGACCCCGAGGACCTGATGCGCAGCCTGCGCGAGTTCGCCGAGCAGCAGGCGGAGTCGGTGCAGGAGGCGCAGCGCGAGCAGTTCGCGACGCTGACGCTCAACACCGCGGTCGAGCTGACCGCGGCCGCCCTGCAGCAGATCCAGCCGCAGGGCGGCGTCGACGAGCAGGCGATCGCGCTGCGCGACGCGATGCGCGTGCTCTTCCCCGAGGCGGTGGCGCTCGTGAGCGCCGCGCGCCAGGGGTTCATGCGCGAGCGCTAGGTCGTGGCCAGCGCCGGCTCCGCGAGCTTGGCGTGGAACGTGTTCTCGTAGTCCTCGAGCGAGAACTGGTCGAGGAACGCGCGCGCGGCCTGCTCGCCGTTGCGGACGAGCGTCATCTGCCGCTCCGGTGAAAGGTCGAACTCGGTCGTGCCGACATCGGCCGCGTCGACGGCGAGCGTGCGGACGCGGGTCGAGTGCGAGACGAACCGCTCGTCCCACGCCTCCTGCGCGGTGTGGAAGATGTCGAACGCGAAGCGGAGCCCCCACGGCATCAGCTTCACGAGCCCCTCGCCGCCGAGGCCCTTGCCGCCCTTGAGCGTGAAGCCGAACGTCGGCCGTGACGGCGGCCGCCCGCTGACGGCGGGATCGACGTCGAAGAGCCAGACCGGGAAGTTCGAGAGCGTGCCGCCGTCCACGATCGTGCAGCGGTTCCCCTGCGCGTCGAGGAGCTCCACCGGCTGGAAGAAGTACGGGATCGACATGCTCATCCGGGCGGCGCGCGAGATCCGGAACGCGTCCGGGTCGATCTGCTTCCCGGTCTTCGGATCGCGGTAGGTGGGGAGGTCGTCTGGCAGGACGAGCAGCCGCTTGCTCGTGACGTCGCAGGCGATCAGCTTCAGCGACCAGGTGTCCCCGCTGCGGCAGCCGGCGAACGTCGCGCCGCCGAGGACGTCGTCGAACCAGCGCTCGAACGCGTCGCCGGGGGCCATCCCATGCCGGACGAGGAGCCTGCCGACGCCGAGCAGCTTGTTGTGGAGCGGGAAGTCGGCGAACTGCTCGAAGTTCGTCTTCCGCATCAGGTCGAGCATCTCGTGCGCGTCGTGCCCCGTCGCGAGGTAGCAGGCGATGATCGCGCCGGCGCTCGCGCCCGCGACGTTCTTCCACGTGTGGACGGGCTTCGTCGGGTGCTCGGCGAACCCGACCAGCGCGCCGGCGAGCGCGAGCCCCTTCACGCCGCCGCCGCGGAACACCGCGTCGGCCTCGTCGATCCACTCCATCGCTGCCTCCTTCGTCAGAGCCGGGCGAGCCGCCCGAGGAACGTGTCCGCAGGAACCAGCAGGCCGCGGCCGGCGAGCCCGACGCCGCGGTCGAGCGCCGCGAGGAAGTCGTCCGCGAGGTCGCCGTCGTCGCGCAGCGTCCAGAGCGCGCGGCCGTTCGCCCACGCGGCGTCGCGGGCGCGCGCGACGTCCCACATCGCGACGACGTCGTCGAGCCGGTGGACACGGTGGACGAGCCGGTCGAGCGCGCCGAGGAGGCCGGTGAGGTACGTCGGCTTGAGCCGCTGCTCGACCTGGCCGAGCAGGACGTTCACGTGCTCGTACGCGTCGTGCTGCGCCGAGTCCTCGTCGGGCGCGATCCGGAGCTCGGCGCAGGTCGCCGACAGCGCGACGGGGAGGTCCCGGTTGATGTGCGCGTTCATCCCGGCGAGCGCGAACTGGAGCGGTGCGATCCCGCGGCAGGCGCGCGCCTCGAACAGCGGCGCCCACGCGCGCGGGGCGGCGCCGGGCGAGCGATTCCACGCATCGACCGCCGCGAAGAAGAGGCCGGCGAAACGGACGTCGAGGCGCGTCACGAACTCCGGCGCCTCGATCGCGCGGCCGCGGAGGTCGGCGGCGACGGCCTCCGTGACCTCGCGGTAGAGCCGGGCGAAGCAGACGACGCCGTCGCTCTCCGGGGCGGACGCCTCGATCTCGCGCAGCCGCGCGACGACGTTCGCCACCGTCGCCGCGGGCGCGGGCGGGCGCAGGCGCGTCGCGGGGACGACGTTCACGCGCCTCCCTGGGGCACGTCCGCGCGCGGCACGGCCTTCTTGGCCAGGTAGCCGCCGTGGCTGATCCCGAGCATGACGATGAACGCCGTGTCGATCGACGGCAGCGCCTTCACCGTCGTCAGCCCGTGGTCGACGTACGCGTGGCCGAGCACGACGGCGTAGCCGAGCGTCAGCACGATCGTCACGAACAGGAGCTGGAGCTTCCCGAGGTCGACGCCGTTCTCGGTCGCGACCTCGTCGCCCTGGACGAGGTCGGTCCAGCTCGACCCGGCCGGGCTCGCGTTCGCGGTGACGTTGTCCTTCTTGATCCCGTGCAGGACGGCGGGCGCGGCGACGAGCGAGATCGTGCTCAGGCCCATCGCCTGGAGGAGCGTCTGCGGGACGGAGATCGCGAGCGGCTCGGCAGCGCCGAGGCCGACGTTGGCGAGGCCGGCGCTGAGGTAGGCCGACAGGACGAGCGCGGTCCAGAGGAACATCTGGACGCGCGAGAGGCTGAGCTTGTTGCGGTCGTCCACGAAGGCGCCGCGGTAGAGGCCGGTGATCCCGTGGCCGACCACGAGCGCAAGCGCCAGGAACAGCGCGAGCGTCATCACCCAGGCGGCGAGGCGGGCGTACTGGAAGTCGTGCCGGCCGGCGGCCCACGGCATCAAGCAGCCGACGGCGAGGATGGCGACGAGGATCCCGCCGAGCGCCAGCGTGTGCTGCGACCGCCAGTGCTGCGTGTGGGGAGCCCGGACGACCGGTTGTGCTGCGACCGTGGCCATGCTGCGTCTCCTTCGAGCCTGCTTCGATTGGAGCCGCAGCGGTCCTCGGCACCGTACTCCTCACGGACGCGCCGCACAAGGCGGCCTACTACCATCGCCGCGCCGTGTCGCTCTTCGACCGCGCCATCGTCCGCGTCCTGCCGGCCGTGCCGAGGCCGGTCGTGCAGCTCTTCTCGGCGCGCTACATCGCCGGCTCGACGCTCGCGGAGGCGGTGCAGGTGGTCCGCTCGCTGAACGCGGCGGGCAAGATGGCGACGATCGACGTCCTCGGCGAGGAGATCAGGCGCGAGGAGGAGACGCGCGCGATCACGCAGGCCTACCTGGACGTCTTCGCGGCGATCGAGCGCGAGGGGCTCGACGCGAACGTCAGCGTCAAGCCGACGGCGCTCGGGCTCGACCTCGCCTACGAGCTCTGCCGCGAGAACCTCCTCGCCGTGCTCGCGCAGGGCCGGTTCGTGCGCATCGACATGGAGGACTCCTCGACGACGGACGACACGTTGCGGCTCTACCGCGAGCTGCGCGAGGCCGGGCACGACAACGTCGGCGTCGTCCTGCAGGCCCGGCTGCGGCGGACCCTGGAGGACGTCGCCGCGCTTGCGGACCTCCGGCCGAACGTGCGGTTGTGCAAGGGCATCTACCTCGAGCCGCCCTCGATCGCGTTCACCGACGCGGACGCGATCCGCGCGAGCTTCGTCCGCGCGCTCGCGGCGCTGCTCGACGGAGGCTCGTACGTCGGGATCGCCACGCACGACGAGTGGCTCATCGGCGAGTCGGTGCGGCTCGTCTCGCAGCGCGGCTTGTCGCGCGAGCAGTACGAGCTGCAGATGCTGCTCGGCGTCCGCGAGGAGCGCGCCGACCGGCTCGTCGCGGAGGGCCACCGCCTGCGGGTCTACGTCCCGTTCGGCGACCTGTGGTACGCGTACTCGCTCCGCCGCCTCCAGGAGAACCCGGCGATGGCCGGCACGATCGCCCGCGCGACCGCCGGCCGCGTCCTGGGCCTCCGGGGCTAGCCCTCGCGGCGCGCGTAGAGGAGGAACGTCGACGGCACGCGCTTGTCGTGGCGCAGCCGCGACGTGCCGCCGGGGTACTCCTGCAGCGCCTCGATCTGCATCCCCGCGGAGGCGAGGGCGCTGACGATCTGGCCGAGGCGCCAGAGCCCCTCCTGGAAGTACGTCTCACGCCAGCGGAGCATCCCGTCGACGACGTACGCGACCGGGTGGTCGTCGAAGACGAGGAGCTCGCCCCGCGGGCGCAGCGCCGCCGCGATCCCGCGCGCCCAGCCGTCGAGCGAGCCGAGCCGCCCGATCACGCCCTCGCCGGAGTAGACGAGGTCGAAGCGGCCGCGCCTGAGCTCCGCCGGGAGCTGCTGCGGCTCGCCCTGCACCCAGAGGATCGAGGGCCACCGCTCCCGCGCCGCGTCGACGAGCTCCAGGCGCGGGTCGACCCCGGTCGCCACCGCGCCGAGCTCCGCGAGCGCGGCCGTCGCCTCGCCGGTCGCGGACTGGAGATGGAGCACGCGCTTCTCGGTCAGGTCGCCGAGCGTCCGGCCGACGATCGGCGGCAGCGTGACCGGCTCCTGACGGTGGCGGTGCGCCTCCTCCCACGCGCGCCGGTTGTGGTCGGTCGGCTCCACGGCTGGGTCAGGCCAGGAGGGAGAACCCGCCGTCGACGACCAGCGTCTGGCCGCAGACCATCGCCGCGTCGGGCGAGCAGAGGAAGGAGACGGCGGCCGCGATGTCCGCCGGCTCGACGAGGCGCCCGGCCGGAGTGCGGTCGACGGTGGCGAGCATCGCGTCCTTGTTCGGGAAATGCTCCAGCGCCCCTGTCTCGACGACGCCGCCCGACACCGCATTGACCCGGATCCCGCGAGGCGCGAGCTCGACGCCGAGGTAGCGCACGACCGATTCGAGCGCCGCCTTCGACGCGCCGATGAGCACGTAGCCGTCCAGAACGCGCATCGACCCGAGGGAGGAGATCGCGACGATCGCCGCACCGGGCTCCATCGCCGGCGCCGTCGCGCGGGCGAGCGCGAGCAGGGCGCGCGCGTTCGCGTTCAGCGTCCAGTCCCAGTGCTTGTCCTCGGTCTCGAGCGCCGCGCGCACCACCCCGGTCGCAGCGTTGTGGACGACGACGCGGTACGGCCCGGCCTCCGCCAGCTCGGCGACGACCTTCTCCTTGGCGACGTCGCCGCGGACGAGGACGGCCTCGGCGCCCGCCTCCTCGACGACGGCCGCCGCCTCCTCGGCCGCGCTGTCGTTGCGCATGTAGCCGAGGACGACGCGCGACGCGCCGTCGGCGGCGAGCCGCAGCGCGATCGCCCGGCCGATCCCCCGCGTGCCGCCGGTCACGAGGACCGAGGCGCCTTGAAGGCTCATCCCGCGCGCGGAAGCGGATCGTCCACGGGGGCGGAGCTCGGCAGCTCGCTCCAGCCGAGGCGCGACCGCGGCTCGCGGGCGCCGTCCTCGGCTTTCGAGGACGCGTGCCCGAGCCGGTCGAGCAGCTCGATCTTCTCCTCGCCGTACCGCCGGACCGGGTGATCCTCCGGCAGGTCGCGCACGAGCTCGCGCACCCGCGCGCGGAGCTGGTACGCGAAGTGGGGCGTCGCAGGCCCGACGAGCTCGTCGACGTCGGCGAAGGTCGGCTCGGCCATCAGGCGAGAGCGTAACGGAGCTACGTTCGAGGAGTGCGGCGAGCCTCACCCGTGGACGCGATGCTGCTGGGGACCGTCCTCCTCTGGGCGCTCAACATCACCGTCTCGAAGTACCTGCTCCAGCACGGCTGGATCCCGCTCGCGTACGGGACGATCCGGTACGGCGCGGCGATCGCACTCTTCCTGCTCTTCACGTACCGGCGTGAGCGCTCGTTCCGGATCGCGCGCCGCGACCTGCCGCTCGTCGGGGTCGCCGCGCTCTTCCTCTTCCTCAACCAGCTCGCGTTCGTCTTCGGCCTCCACCTCGCGCACGCGTCGACCGTCGCGCTCCTCCTCGGCGCGACGCCCGCGTGCATGGGGCTGATCGCGCTCGCGCTCGGGCTCGAGGATCTCTCGTGGCCGTTCTGGGTCGGCGTCGCCCTGACGTTCGCCGGTGTCGCGCTGATCGCGCTCTCCGGAGGGCACGCCGGCTCGAGCGTCACGGGGATCCTGATCGCGCTCACGATGCCGGTCACCTGGGCCGCGTACACGACGGCGATCGCGCCGCTGATGCGCCGGTACTCGCCCTACCGGATCAGCTCGATCGTGCTCGCGATCGGCTGGGTGCCACTCGCGCTCGTCTCCGTCCCGGACCTCGGCCGGCAGCACTTCGAGTTCGGCTGGAAGGTCTGGCTCGGCTTCGCGTATGCGGTCGTCGGCCCGCTCTTCCTGACGAACATCCTCTGGTTCACGGCGATCGACCGCGTCGGCCCGTCGCGCGCCGCGCTGTTCGCGAACCTCCAGCCGTTCCTCGCCGTCTTCTTCGCGGTGCTCCTGCTCGGGGACACGCTGCAGGGGCTGGAGCTCGCCGGCGGCGCGCTCGTCTTCGCCGGGATAGCGCTCGAGCGGCTCTACCGTCGAGCGCCGGTGGAGGTTGACACGGCGCTCTAGTTCATATATCTAGTTATCTAGATAAATGAGCTTGATCGAATTCCACCTCGACTCGCGCTCCGGCGTCCCGACGTACCTCCAGCTCGTGCAGCAGGTGCGCCACGCCGTCCAGCTCGGGATCCTCAAGCCTGGCGACCAGCTGCCGACGGTGAAGGAGGTCGTCACCGCGCTGACGATCAACCCCAACACCGTCCTCAAGGCGTACGGCGCGCTCGAGGCGGAAGGTCTCGTCGAGGGGCGGCGCGGCCAGGGGACGTTCGTCGCGAGCGGGGCGCCGGCTCCCGTCGTCGACGACCCCGGCGCGATCCGCGCCGCGCTCCGCCGCTGGCTCGAACGGGCCCGCGCGGCCGGCTTCGGGGACGACGCGATCGCCGCGCTCGTCGCCGAGGAGCTGCGCGACGAGTCGCGGAGGGTCGCGTGACTCCGGCGCTCGAGACCCACGGGCTCGGCCGGCGCTACGGCTCGAAGTGGGCACTGCGCGACTGCACGCTCGAGATCCCGCGCGGCTCGGTCACTGCGCTCGTCGGCCCGAACGGCGCGGGCAAGACGACGCTGCTCCGCCTCGCGGTCGGGCTCGCCCGCCCGAGCGCCGGCACCGTGCGCGTCCTCGGGCTGGAGCCGCGCGCTGACGCCGCCGAGCTCCTCCCGCGGATCGGCTTCGTGGCGCAAGAGCATCCGCTCTTCGGCTCCTTCACCGTCGCCGAGATGCTCCGCACCGGCAGCAAGCTGAACCCGACCTGGGACGACGAGGCGGCGCGCCGCCGGATCGCCGAGCTCGACCTCCCGCTCGACCAGAAGGTGAAGAGCCTCTCCGGCGGCCAGCGCGCGCAGGTCGCGCTCACGCTCGCGCTCGCAAAGCGGCCGGAGCTGCTCCTGCTCGACGAGCCCGTCGCGTCGCTCGACCCGCTCGCCCGGCTCGAGTTCCTGCAGTCCGTGCTCGAGGTCGTGAGCGACGGCGAGCTGACGGTCGTCCTCTCCTCGCACATCGTCGCCGACCTCGAGCGGGTGTGCGACCACCTCGTCATCCTCAGCGTCGGGCGCACGCAGCTCGCCGGCTCGATCGAGGAGATCCTCGCGTCGCACCGCCTGCTGACCGGGCCGCGCGACGAGGCGGCGGACGTCGCGCGCACGCACGAGGTCCTCCGCGAGAGCCACGTCGAGCGGCAGACGACGCTGCTCGTTCGCGGCGGCGCGCACGTCTACGACTCGCGCTGGACGGTGCACGAGCTCGGCCTCGAGGAGATCGTGCTCGCGTACCTCGGCCAGGGCAGCGGACGGCGCCGGGAGACGGTGGCGTCGTGACCTGGCTCAGCTGGCGGGAGCAACGGACGGAGACGCTCCTCGCGCTCGGGCTGCTGGCGCTGCTCGCCGCCCTGCTCGTCCCGGTGGGGCTCCATCTGGAGACGCTCTACCGGCAGGACAACGTCGCGGCCTGCCTCACCCAGGCGACCGAGGCGTGCCACCAGGCGATGGGCAACTTCGGGAACGGCGCCGGCGCGCTCCGGAGCGTGCTCACGTGGCTCACGCTCCTGCCCGGGCTCCTCGGCGCCGCGCTCGCCGCGCCGATCATCCTCGATCTGGAGAGCGGGGCCTCCGTGTTCGCCTGGACGCAGGGCGTCACCCGGACGCGCTGGCTCGCGACGAGACTCGGAGTCGCGCTCCTCACGTCGCTCGCCGCGGCCGGGGCACTGACCCTCCTCGTCACGTGGTACCGGCGGCCCCTCGACTCGGCGTTCGGGCGCTTCGACAACGGCGTCTTCGATCTCGAGGGAACCGTCCCGCTCGCGTACGCGGCGTTCGCGCTCGGGCTCGGCCTCGCCGTCGGCGTCGTCTGGCGGCGAACCGCCCTCTCGCTGATCGTCGGCTTCCTCGCCTACGTCGGGTCGAGGGTGTTCGTCGACTCGTGGCTCCGCGAGCGGTACGAGGCGCCGCTGGGCGCGACGTGGGGCATCCGGCAGCCGGAGCCGGCGCTGCGCGGCGCCTGGATCCTCTCGAGCGGTCCGAGCGACAAGGCAGGGCATCCGTTCACCGGCGGCTTCCAGGTGATCGAGTCGTGCGCGCGCGGAGTCGGCGGCGGCATCAAGTCCGTCGACCCGGCCTGCCTCGCCCGCCACGGGGCCGGCTTCAACCACGCGATCTACCAGCCGGCGAGCCGCTTCTGGCTCTTCCAGGGGATCGAGACCGCGCTCTTCGGCGGCCTCGCGATCGTCCTCATCGGCTTCGCGGCGTGGTGGCTCCTCTCCCGCGTCGAGTAGCGGCGTCGAAACCGAACAACCAGCGCCATAATCCCGGCATGGCCGAAGACTTCATGCCGCTGTTGGGCTGGGACCACGTCGAGCTCTGGGTCGGCAACGCAAAGCAGGCGGCGTACTTCTACGAGCACGCCCTCGGGTTCACCCGCACCGCGTACGCGGGGCCGGAGACGGGCGTCCGCGACCGCGCCTCCTACGTGCTCGAGCAGGGCGATGTCCGCTTCGTCGTGACGAGCGCGCTGCGCGAGGACCACGAGATCACCCGCCACCAGGCGCGGCACGGCGACGGCGTGAAGGACATCGCCCTCACCGTCCCCGACGCGACCGAGGCGTACCGGACGGCAGTGCAGCGCGGCGCGCGCGGCGTCGTCGAGCCGTACCGTGCCGAGGACGAGCACGGCTCGCTCGAGCTCGCCGCGATCGCGACCTACGGCGACACGATCCACACCTTCGTGAACCGCGGCGACTACGCCGGCCCGTTCAAGCCGGGCTACGTCTCGACGCCCTCGAACGGCCACCGCGACCCCGGCGTCGGCCTGCTGAACATCGACCACATCGTCGG
>JAFAIV010000112.1 GCA_019236545.1 Actinomycetota bacterium
GCGTCGCGGTCGACCTGCACGTGACGCAGATCGTCAACGTCGCGAAGGGCGTCCACGCGATCCTCCGGCCGGACGCGATCAGGTAGGAATTCCCGGCCGTGGCGTACGAGTTCAAGCTGCCGGACCTCGGCGAGGGGCTGACCGAGGGGGAGATCGCCCGCTGGCTCGTGCAGGAGGGCCAGGAGATCGCCGAGGACGACCCGCTCGTCGAGATCTCCACGGACAAGACGACGGTCGAGATCCCGTCCCCCGCCGGCGGCGTCGTCTCGCGGATCCTCGTCCAGGAGGGCGACGTCGTCCCCGTCGGGACCGTCCTCGTCGTGATCGGCGGCGACGGAGCCGCCGCGGCCGGGCCCGCGACGTCCGCAGCCGCAGCGCCGGACCGGCCACGTCCGGAAGCGACGACGGCAAGTAACAGTCTGTTACAAGCTCCGAGGGAGAAGGTGCGCGCGACGCCGCTGGTGCGGAAGGTCGCGGCCGAGCTCGGGGTCGATCTCGCCACGGTGACAGGGACCGGGCCGCAGGGGCGCGTGACCGAGGACGACGTCCGCGCGGCCGCCGCCGGTGGCACCGCGCCGAGGCCGCAGGGCATCCGTCTGACCGGGATCAAGCGCCAGATGTTCGAGCACCTGACGCGGGCGCACGAGATCCCCGCGGTCACCTGGGTCGAGGAGTGCGACTTCTCGGGCGTCGAGCTGAAGCGGCTCGTCCCACTCGTCCTGAAGGCCGTCGCGGAGTCGCTGCGCGAGTTCCCGGAGCTGAACGCGCACGTCGAGAACGGCGAGCTGCTCCTCCTCGACCGCACCGACATCGGCGTCGCCGTCCAGACCGAGCAGGGCCTCGTCGTGCCGGTCGTCCGCAACTGCGACTCGCGCTCGCTCGACGAGCTCGACGAGGACGTCCGCCGACTCGCCGAGTCCGCGCATGCCGGGACGCTCAAGCCGGAGGAGCTTCGCGGCGGCACGTTCACGATCACGAGCGCCGGCAAGGCCGCCGGCCTGTTCGTCACACCGCTGATCAACCACCCGCAGGTCGGGATCCTCGGCGTGCACCGGATCGCCGACCGGCCGGTCGTGCGCGACGGCGAGGTCGCCGTCCGGCCGGTCGGGAACATCTCGGTGACGTTCGACCACCGCGTCGCCGACGGCAAGCGCGCCGCCGACTTCGGGCTCGCGGTGATCGGGCGGCTCGAGAAGAGCTAGGCGGCGACCGGCTCTTCCTCGGGCGCCAGGTGCGGCGCGAGCATGCGCTCGATCTTCGGCGCGGTCGAGCGGCCCTCGAGCCGGGCGACGACGCGCTTGCCCGAGACGAGGACGAGCGTCGGCGCCGACGCGACCTTGAACCGCTCCGCCATCTCGGGATGATCCTCGACGTCGAGCTTCGTCACGCGCAGGCGGCTGCGCTCCTTGCGGGCGATGTGGGCGAGCAGGCTCTCCATTCGGCGCGCCGGGCCTGACCGGCGCGAGGTGAAGAAGACGAGCAGCGGACGTGCGTCAGCGGCCACGCCATACCTCCAGGGAGTCGATGTGGTTACCAGCGGGTCGCTTCTGCAACGCGGGGGTGGCCGCCGCGGATACGGGCACTACACTCGGGACGTGGGCAGCTGGTACTGGATCGGTGTCGCCGCCGGCTTCGGCGTCGGCGCAGGCGTCCTGCTCGCGGGCGCGGTCGGCTCGGCCCGCTCGGTGCTCGTCGCCGTCGCCGCGGGAGTCGCCGCCGGCGCCGCGATCGGCTACGGGATCGACGCGGGGGAGCCGGGCGGCTGGGGCGACATCCTCGCCGGCGCGCTCGGTGGGCTCGCCGGGTCGCTCGGCGCCGCGGTCGTCGTCTCCGGCGCGCTCCGCCGCGGCGGCACGCGGATGGGGACGGCCGCCCTGGTCGGAGCGGCGGGGATCCTCGCCGCGGGCCTGGGCCTCGTCCCCGCGCTCGGGTTCGTGGAGGCGCTCGTCCTCCCCGCGCTCGCGCTGCGCCTACGGAGCCGGCAGCCCGAGCGCTACGCGGGCCTGCGCACGCTCGCCAAAGACTGACGTGCCCAAGAAGCTCGTCCTGATCGTCGTGGACGGGATGACCCCCGCCGCGTTCGAGCACGCGGTCGAGAGCGGCCGCGCGCCCGCGCTCGCGACCCTCGCGGCGCACGGGACGTACCGCACCGCCGTCTCGGTCTTCCCGTCGCTGACGCCGGTGTGCCTGACGTCGATCGCGACCGGAGCCGGCCCGGACGTCCACCACATCCCGTCGCTCGTCTGGTGGCACCGACGCGAGCGGCGGATCGTGGAGTACGGCTCCTCGTTCCGCGCCCTGCGCGCGGCAGGCCTCTCGCAATCGATCCTCGACACGATCTACAACATGAACCAGCGTCACCTCGCGGCCGGGGCGACCACGGTCTACGAGGCGCTCGAGGACGCGGGACTCGTCGCCGGCGCGGTGAACATCACGTGCTACCGCGGCCGGACCCGCTACCTGCCGACGCTGCCCGGGGTGACGAAGCCGGCGTACGGGCCGAAGCGGTTCTTCTACTACAGCCTGTTCGAGTCGGACGCGACCGGCGCGCCCTTCGCCGTCGGGAACCGCGGCGGCGGCTCGACCGACGTCTACGCGGCCGCCGTCGGCCGCTGGCTTGTGACGCGCGACGGCTTCGACCTCCTCGTCTACTACCTCTCCGACTTCGACTACGCCTCGCACGCGCGCGGGCCTGAGGGCGCGCACGAGATCGCGCTCGAGCGCGTGGACGGCGCGATCGGCGCGCTGATCGACGCGGCGGGCGGGCCGGACGACTTCCTCGAGCGGTACGCGGTCGTCCTCCACTCCGACCACGGCCAGACGAACGTCGCGCACGCGGCCCGGCTCGAGGAGGCGTTCTCCCAGTTCGAGCACGAGATCGTCGTCGCCGCGTCCAACAGGGCCGGCCAGGTCTACCTCCTCCCCGATGCGCGCGTGGACGCGACGACGCTCGCGTGGCTGCTCGACGGAAACCCGGCGGTCGAGACGACGCTGCGGCGCGAGGGGGAGG
>JAFAIV010000377.1 GCA_019236545.1 Actinomycetota bacterium
ACTGCACGACCACCTCGCCGCCCTCGGCCTCGACGGCGTCGTCGACGCGGTCGTCACCTCGGCCGATGCGGGCGCGCCGAAGCCGGACCCGCGGATCTGGCGGATCGCGCTCGAGCGCCTCGGTGCCCGCACGGCCGTCCACGTCGGCGACTCCGACGCGGACGCGGAGGGCGCGCGCGCCGCGGGAGTCCGCTTCGAGCCGGCCCCGCTCGCGGCCGCGGCCGACAGGATCCTCGCCGCGTGAGGAGGGCCCGCCTCGCCGTCTGGGTCGGCCTCGTCGGGCTGATCGCCGCGCTGAACTACGCGGCGCGCTTCTCCGGTGGCGGCACGAGCACGAGCTCGCGCAACGAGGTCTACAGCTACTCGACGTTCGCGGGCGGCGCCGTCCTCTACGCCGTCTGGCTCGGCGTCGTCCTCCTGATCGCGGTCGACCGTTTCGGCCTGCTCGCGCTGCGGCCGCCGAAGTCGTGGCGCACCGCTGCCGGCCTCGCGCTCGCCGTCATCGTCGGCATCTACGCGTGGGAGGCAGTCGTGTCCGCGTTGCCGCTGCCGCAGAGCCCTGGCAAGGAGCAGGGCCTGACGCCGACGCACTGGGAGCCGCAGCACGCCGCCGCCTTCGCCCTCAACGTCGTCCTGTTCGCGCTGATCGCGCCTGTCGTGGAGGAGTTGACCTTCCGCGGGGTCGGCCAGTCGCTGCTGCGCTTCCTCGGCCGCTGGCCGTCGATCGTCCTGGTCGGCGTGGCGTTCGGCCTCGCGCACGGGCTCGTCGAGGCGCTGCTCGTGCTCGTCCCGTTCGGGATGGCGCTCGCCTGGCTCCGCGACCGCACGTCGAGCACGGTGCCGGGGATGGTCGTCCACGGCCTCTTCAACGGGATCGCGCTGGCCGCGGCGGTGCTGACCTAGTTACTCGTCCTCGTCCTCGACCACGAACTGGTCGGGGGTGACGTCCTCGAGGAAGCTGCGGAACTTCGAGACCTCGGCCTCCAGCTGCTCCTCGTTCACCTCTTCGCCCTCGAACTCGATCGCCGACTCCTCGATCACGCGGTCGGCGGCGAAGATCGGCGCCTCCGCGCGGATCGCCAGCGCGATCGCGTCGGACGGTCGGGAGTCGACCTCGATCTCCTGGCCGTCCTGGACGACGGTGATCTGCGCATAGAAGGTGTTCTCACGGAGCTCGGTGACGGTGATGCGGGCGATCTGCGCGCCGAGCTGGTCGAGCATGTCGCTCATCATGTCGTGCGTCATCGGCCGGGGCGCCGGCTGGCTCTGCAGCTTCATCAGGATCGCGGCCGCCTCCGGGTGGCCGATCCAGATCGGCAGGAACTTGTTCCCGTCGGCCGTCTTGAGCAGGACGATCGGCTGCTTGCCGACCAGGTCGAAGCTGACCCCGTAGATGAGCATCTCCTGCATACGCAGACGGCCTCCGGCCGAATATAGCTCAGGTACCCGAGCCCGAAACCGGCCGCGGGGCCTGCTCCAGCTCGGCCAGCGGGACGAGGTAGAGCTCCCCCGTCTCGGTGTCCTCGAGCTGCGCGCAGGCGTTCGCGACGCTCATCGGATCGAGCCCGCGCAGGACGAGTGCCCGCCCCTGGTACATCACCGTGTCGCCCAGCTCCATCGCCGCAGTCCCCACCGATTGTGTCCTGTCCACGCGCCGCCGTCATCCCCAGGCCGGGGCATGCTCACGCCGGGACGCCGCTACAATCCCCGACCGCGGGCGATTAGCTCAGTTGGTTAGAGCGCCGCTCTGATAAGGCGGAGGTCCCTGGTTCGAATCCAGGATCGCCCATCACCCGCTCCCGCCGATCCGCTCCAGCTGCAAACCCCTTCGCTCGCGCAGGACTCGGGCGACCGCGATCTCGACCGCGGCCAGGACGAGGTAGGCGCCCGACGCGACGAAGGCGCCGACGAGCCAGGCGACCCAGTGCGGCGCCGCCCAGCCGACGAGCGCCGCGGCGCCGACCGAGCCGGTGATCGAGACGACGGAGAACGACGCGCCGAGGATCTGGACGACCGGCGGCTCCTCCTCGTGATGGACGCGGAAGCCACGCGTCACCACCGTCGTCGCGAGCGTGAACGTGATCGCGGCTCCGGTGGCGAAGAGGAAGACATCGCCGACGGTCGGGGGGCGGTCGATCGTCGCGAGGATCCCGAACGTGCTCGTCAGCGCGAGCGAGTACCCATACGCGAGCGCGTTCTGCCGGGTCGACGCGGCGAGGCCTCGGACGAGGTGCTCCACCGGCCGCCTATGCCCACTGCGCCTACGTGAGCAACAGGCCCGCCATCCGCCGGCGCGCGAGCCAGATCCCACCGACGCCCAGCAGGATCAGGTAGCCGGCGTCCACGAGCATCCCCGGCCCGACCGTTCCGAGGGTGAGCGAGCGGATGAGGACGATCGCGTGGTAGAGCGGCGAGAAGCGCACGACCCACTGGATCGCCACCGGGTACACGGCGAGCGGGTAGAAGGTCGCGCTGAACAGGAACATCGGCAGCTGCACGAGTTGCACCGTGTCGAAGTCCTGCCAGCTGCGGATGAACGTCGACGCGCCGATGCCGAGCCCGGCAAAACCGAAGCCGACGACGACCGCCGCCGGCAGCGCGAGCAGCCCCCACCAGGAGTGGATCAGCCCGAGCGCCGCGGCCGTGATCACGAAGCCGGTCGAGTAGAGGAGGCCGCGGAAGAGCGCCCACGCCGTCTCGCCGAACGCGACGTCCGTCGGCCCGATCGGCGTCGCCAGCATCGCGTCGTAGACCTTCCCGAAGCGCAGCTTCCAGAAGACGTTCGTCATCGCGTCGTAGACGGCGCCGTTCATCGCCGACGAGGCGAGCAGCGCCGGCGCGATGAACGAAGCGTACGAGACGCCGTGGACGCTGCCGACGAAGTGGCCGAGCCCGAGGCCGAGGGAGAAGAGGTAGAAGAGCGGCTCGAAGAAGCCGCTGAGGATCGTCAGCCAGGTGCGCCGGTAGACGAGCAGGTTCCGCTCGAAGAGCAGGTGCGCGCGCGGCGCGAGGGCGAGCGCGGTCACGAGACGAGCCTCCGCGTCAGCGTCCGCCGCGCCCACCAGAGGCCGCCGCCGACCCAGGCGGCGAGGTAGGCGACGTGTCCGAGCGACGGCAAGAGCGAGGCCGTCCCGAGCGTCAGCCCGCGCAGGAGGTCGACGCCGTGCCACGTCGGCGTCGCGTAGGCGATCTCCCGGATCCCCTGCGGCAGCCGCGACACCGGGAAGAACGTGCCGCTGAAGAGGAACATCGGCGTCACGCCGAAGCGGAAGAGCGCGTTGAAGCCCTCCTCGCGGTTCAGCCAGCCGGACAGGCCGGCGATCGGGGCCGAGAACGACCAGCCGAGGAGCAGCGCCGCGGGGAAGGCGAAGACGGCGAGCCAGGAGTGGATCGCTCCGAAGGCCGCGATGACGACGAGGTAGATCGCGCTCGCGATCCCGACGCGCGTCAGCGCGTAGAGCTGGTGGCCCAGCAGCACGTCGCGGACGCGCAACGGCGTCGCGAGCATCGCGTGGAACTGCCGCGTCCAGCGAATTGCGCCCATCACCGGCCACGCAGACTCGAAGGCGGCGATCAGCATCGCCGTCGAGGCGAGGATCCCCGGGGCCACGTAGTGGAGATACGGCACGCCGAGCTGGTGGCCGCGGTTGACGAGCTTCCCGAGCCCGACGCCGAGCGCACTCAGATAGAGGACGGGGTTGAGGATCGTCGAGAAGATCGTCCCGCGCCACACCCGCCGGTACGACGCGAGCCAGTACTCGTAGGCGCGGAACGCGTAGGTCATCTCAGTCGACGAGCATGCGGCCGGTCAGCCGCAGGAAGACGTCCTCGAGCGTGGAGCGGCGGACGAGCACGCTCTGCGGGTGCAGCCGCTCGTGCGCGACCGGGACGAGCGCGTCGCCGTCGTCCGTGTAGAGCAGGACGCGGTCGGGGAGCGCCTCGACGCGCGCGACCGCGCCGTTGAAGGTCGACTCCTCGATCGCAGGGGGCTCGCCGGCGAAGCGGAGCTCCACGACCTCGCGCGTCGAGAGCCGCCGGATCAGCTCGGCGGGCGAGCCCTCCTCGGCGATCGTCCCGCGGTCCATGATCACGAGCCGGTCGCAGAGCTGCTCGGCCTCGTCCATGTAGTGCGTCGTCAGGACGAGCGTCGTGCCCTGCTGCTTCAGGCGGACGAGCCGATCCCAGAGCGCGTGGCGCGCCTGCGGGTCGAGGCCCGTCGTCGGCTCGTCGAGGAGGAGGAGCTCGGGCTCGTTCACGAGCGCGCGGGCGATCGTCAGCCGCCGCTTCATCCCGCCAGAGAGCGGCTCCACCCGCGAGCCGGCGCGCTCGTCGAGCTGGACGAACTCGAGCAGCCGGTCGGCGCGCGCCTTGAGCTCGCGGCGCGAGAGGCCGAAGTAGCGCCCGTAGATGACGATGTTCTCGCGGACGGTCAGCTCCATGTCGAGCGTGTCCTGCTGCGGGACGACGCCGAGCCGGGCGCGGATCGCCGGGCCGTCGTGATCCGGGTCGAGGCCGAGGACGCTGAGCTCGCCTCCGGTCCGCGGCGAGACGCAGCCGATCATCCGCATCGTCGACGACTTGCCGGCGCCGTTCGGGCCGAGGAAGCCGAACGACTCGCCGCGGCCGACCTCGAAGTCGATCCCGGCGACGGCGGTCAGGTCGCCGAAGCGCTTGACCAGCCCGCGGGCATGGATGAGTGGCGCCTGCGAGCCCATCTCGAAGACCCTAGCGAGGCCGGCTAGAGCTTCGCGGCGGCGTTCTCGAGCGCCTCGGCGAGCTCCGCGAGCTCGTGCTCGTCGGCGAACGTCAGCTCGACGCGGCCGCGCGCGACGCGCGCGTGGAAGCCGGTCAGCCGCTC
>JAFAIV010000386.1 GCA_019236545.1 Actinomycetota bacterium
CGTGAAGCCGTGCTCGCGCAGCAGGCGGATCCACTCGCCGTGCGGCAGGTGGTACTCGACCCCCTCCTCACCCGGCCACTGCGTCCGGTACGAGCGGAAGAACGACCGCTGCAGCGTCGTGCTCGGCGGGCCGACGTCGGGAAAGCAGAGCTGGATCAGGCTCGAGTTCGTGAGGAAGACGAGCCGCCCGCCCGGCCGCAGCAGCCGCGCCGCTTCGGGCACCCACAGGTACGGGTCGGCCCAGAGACAGGCGCCGTACTCGGAGAGGGCGAGGTCGAACGACGCGTCGGGAAGCGGCACCGACTCCCCCGGCGCCTCGACGAGCGGGAACTCGATCCCGGTCTCGCGCTGCAGCCGTCGCGCGGTCTCCAGCTGCGCGGGCGTCGGGTCGACGCCGACCGGCCGCGCGCCGCGCTTGGCGAGCCGCGCCGAGAAGTACGCCGTGCCGCACCCGAGCTCGAGGACGTCCAGGCCCGCGACGTCACCGAGGCAGCCGATCTCCGACTCCGGGACGCCGAAGACGCCCCAGAGGATCTCGTCGCGCGCCCACTGCCGCGCCGCCGCACCGTCGGTGTGCTCGGCGTTGTTCTTCGTCCACTGCGCGACGTTCGCCGCGACGGAGTCGGGCTCAGGCGAGCTCATCGGCGGAGAACCAGAGCGCGATCTCGCGCTCCGCGGACTCCGGCGAGTCCGAGCCGTGGACGAGGTTGTCCGGCATCGAGCTCGCGAGGTCGCCGCGGATCGTCCCCGGGGCGGCCTGGGCGGGGTTCGTGGCGCCGATCGTCATCCGCATCGTCGCGATCGCGCCCTCGCCCTCGACCACCAGCGCCCACGTCGGGCCGGAGGTGATGAAGTCGACGAGTTCGCCGAAGAACGGCTTCTCGCGGTGCTCGGCGTAGTGCGTCTCGCCCAGCTCGCGGCTCGCGGTCAGGAGCTTCCCGGCCGCGACGTCGAACCCGCGCGCCTCGATGCGGCGCAGGATCTCCCCCGCGAGCTTCCGGCGGACGGCGTCCGGCTTGATCAGGATGAGCGAGCGCTCGACGGCCATCGGCGGCCGACTATAGCGGCGCCGGCTGCTCGGTCTCGATCGGTGTCGCGCAGTACGGGCAAATCTGCCAGAGCGCCTCCAACGGCGCCCGGCAGGACGAGCACGCCTGCCGCAGCCGCGTCGTGCAGACCGGGCAGACGAGGTAGCTCGAGTCGACCGCGCTCCGGCAGACCGGGCACTGCATCTCGTGCTCCAGCCGCTCCTCCATCGCCCGGATCTCGAGCTCGCGCTCGCGCACGTCCTCGAGGTACTCGGGCGGCCGGAAGAGCATGTAGACGGCCGGCCCGAGGTACGGCGGCACGAGGCCGACCACCGTCGAGAGGGCCACGAGCCACGAGTCCTCGATCCGGCGCTTCGCGTCCTTGTACGTCCAGTAGCCGAGCGCGAGCCAGAAGACGACCGCGAACAGGACGAGCAGGTTCCTGACGACATGCCACGTCGACGAGCCGAGGAAGCTCGCCGTGAGGGCGGTCACAGCAGGATCCTGCCGATGAGGTACCCGGCCGCGAAGGCGCCGCCGACCACCACGACCAGCACCGCGGCAGCGAAGAGGAAGATCGACAGCTTCTCGCGGGGGCTATGCGTGACTGCGTTCATGGAGCTCGGAGAGAAGATAGAGGGAGCCCGTGACGAGACAAGCCCCGTCGGGCCCCGCGAGCGCCAGTCCGCGTTGCCTCGCGAGGCGCGGATCCGGCTCCGCCTCCACATGTTCGAAGTGCAGGCGGGCCAGCTCGGCCAGCTCGGCGGCGGGCACGGCGCGCGCGTTCGACGACTCCGTCGCGACCAGCGTGCCCCCGAGGACGGACAGCGCCTCCAGCATCAGCGCCGGCCGCTTGTCCTCCAGGATCGAGACCACGAGCGTCCACTCGCGCTCCGGGAGGCGCGGGAGGAGGTAGCCGAGGCCCGCGAGGTTGTGGGCGCCGTCCCAGAGCTCGAGCGGGCTCTCGGCGCGCCGCTCGAGCCGGCCCGCGAGCGCGACGCCCTCGGCGGCGTGTGGGTCGACCTGGCGCCCGAGGAACGACTCGGCCGCGGCGACGGCAAGCGCGAGGTTGCTCGCGCCGGCGGCGATCACCTCTGCCGCGCCGTTCGCGAGCGCGAGCTCCCGCCATTCGTCGTCCCCGAGCACGACCGTCGTCCCCGGCTTCACGACCGCGAGCTTCTCGGCGGCGATCGCCTCGCGCGTCTCCCCCAGGACGTCCGTGTGCTCGAGCCCGACGTTCGTCAGCAGCACGACGCGCGCGTCGATCACGTTCGTCGCGTCGTGGCGGCCGCCGAGCCCCGCCTCGACGGCCGCGACCCGCGCACCGCGCGCCGCGAAGTCGGCGAACGCGGCGGCGGTCACGGCCTCGAACTGGGTCGCGCCGAGCGCCTCGGCGTCGGCCCGGACGCGCGCGACCGCCCGCTCGTAGCCACTCGGATCCGTGTCGAGCCGCTCGTGCCAGCCCTCCACGTGGGGCGAGGTGTAGGCG
>JAFAIV010000409.1 GCA_019236545.1 Actinomycetota bacterium
GCCGGTCTGCAGACGATCGTCCACTGCGACCTCCGGATCGTGCTCCTCCACTACGCGCCGATCGTCGCCACGCTCGAGGGCGAGCCGGCGGGGATCCATACCTACCTCGGTAGCGAGCGCCTCGCGCTTCCGATCGCGGAGTACGGCGCCGACCTCGTCCTCCACGGTCACGCGCATGCCGGCTCGTTCGAGGGCCGCATCGGCGACATCCCGGTCTACAACGTCGCCGTCCACGTGACCGGCAAGGACTTCTGGATCTTCGAGCTCGAGGGGACGCCGCGCGGGCGGGCCAAGGAGGTCGGGGTCAGGAGCTAGGCTCACGGCGTGGAGGGACGCGTCGTGCGCATCTCGATCGCGCCGGTGAAGTCGCTCGGGCTCGTCCATCCGCGCGAGGTCGAGCTCGGGCCCGAAGGCGTCCTCGGCGACCGCCGCTTCTGGCTGCTCGACGCCGACGGCCGCCTGGCGAACGGCAAGCGCTTCCCGAAGCTGATGGGCATCCGGCCGATGTGGGAGGAGGCCACGCGGCGGCTCGCGCTCTGGTTCCCGGACGAGCGGGTCGTGGACGGCGTCGTCGAGCTCGGCGAGCCCGTCGAGGCCGAGCTGTACGGCAACCCTCATCCGTCGAGGGCCGTGCTCGGGCCGTGGCAGGACGCGATCTCCGAGAGCGCCGGCGAGCCGCTGACGCTGCTCTGGTCGGAGCGAGGCGCCGTCGACCGCGGCGCCGACCGCGGCGGCCACGCGTCCGTCGTCTCGCGCGCCTCGCTCGAGCGGCTGCGCGAGGAGGCCGGCGCGGGGGAGCCGGTGGACGGCCGCCGCTTCCGGATGCTCTTCGAGATCGACGGTGTCCGCGCCCACGAGGAGGACGAGTGGCTCGGCCGCCGCGTGCGGATCGGCGAGGCGGAGATCGAGCCGGTCGGCGACGTCGGCCGCTGCGTCGTCACCACGTGCGACCCCGACACCGGCGAGTCCGACTTCGACACGCTGAAGGTGCTGGCGCAGTACCGGCGGGAGGGCGTGACGGAGCCGCTGCCGCTCGGGGTCTGGGCGCGGGTCGTCGAGGCGGGCCGCGTCCGGGTCGGCGACGCGGTCGGGATCGCATAGCACGCTTGCTATCCTCGGGTCCGATGGCAGCGCGCGCGCAGCGGCCGATCGAGCGGCTGCGGGAGAAGATCGCCACCGGCGATCGAGGCTGGTTCTTCGCGGCGATCGCGGACCGTGTCGCCGAGCGGCGGATGGAGATGGGGCTCTCGCAGCGGGAGCTGGCGGAGCTGTGCGGGACGACGCAGTCGGCGATCGCACGGCTGGAGCGCGGCGGGCGGCCGCCGAGGATCGACACGCTCTTGCGTATTGCGGAAGCGCTCGAGTGCGAGCTCGTGGTCGAGCTCGTACCGCGTGCGTAGGCTCGCCCCGCTCGTCCTCCTGCTCGTCCTGGCGGCGCCCGCGTCGGCGACGTCGAACGCGCTCCCGCCGCTCCCGAAGGGCTGGCCGACGACGCTCCAGATCGGGTTGACGGACGGGCCGGGCGGCGCGGCCGCGCTCCGGGCGTCGGCACCGTTCGGCTTCCGCTACCAGTACCTCGCCGCCGGCGTGAACACGGGTCAGGGCTGGGCGACGTGGAACCCCGACGGGACGTTCGCGTCGATGTACGTCCAGGACTCGTGGGCGCACCACGTGATCCCGGTGCTCACGTACTACCAGCTCCTCATGTCCAGCCCGCAGCTCGGCGACGAGGCCACCACCGACCTCGCGCATCTCCGCGACGCGACGCTGATGGGCCAGTACTGGGACGACGTCCGGCTGCTCTTCCGGCGCGTGGCCGGGACGAAGCCGGTCGTCGTCCACGTCGAGCCCGACCTCTGGGGCTACCTCGAGCAGGCGAACGCGATCGACCTCGCGTCGTCGTTCGCGCAGCAGTGGATCTCGCTGCGCGACCAGCTCGCGCCGAACGTGATCCTCGCGTACCACATGAGCGGCTGGGGGACGGGCCACGACATCGTCTACGAGGATCCGCCGGACGCGCGGGTGCGCGACCTCGCGGCGCAGTCGGCCGCGTTCTACAACGCCCTGCACGCGAAGTTCGACATCGCGTTCGAGGACTTCTCCGACCGCGACTCCGGGTTCTACGAGAAGCTCCGCAACAACCCCAAGGTCTGGTTCGACCGCGGCGATTTCCACCGGCACCTGCTCTACGGCGCGACGTTCGTCAAGCTGACCGGCCTGCGGATGGTGGCGTGGCAGATCCCGCTCGGGAACACGCTCATGCGCGCCGAGAACGACACGTGGGGCCACTACCAGGACAACCGTGTCCAGTGGCTGCTCGGCTCCGCCGGCCGCGCGCACCTGAAGGCGTACGTCGCCGCCGGCTACGCCGGCTTCCTCTTCGGCGGCGGCGCGGACGGGACGACGTGCGCCTGCGACGCGACGAAGGACGGCGTCACGAACCCGCCGCCGATCGACGGCAACAACCGCCTCTCGCTCAGCGCAGACGACGACGGCGGCTACTTCCGCGCGCAGGTGCGGGCGTACTACCGCGCGGGCGCGCT
>JAFAIV010000422.1 GCA_019236545.1 Actinomycetota bacterium
CGAGTTCGGAAGCGTCTTGCGGCGGTGCGCGAACGCCGCGTTGACGACCTGCTTCACGCGGGCGAAGTCGGGCGGGAGATCGGTGCGGCGGAACGCGACGAGCGCGGAGTCGACGTTCGGCCGCGGCCGGAAGACCGTGCGCGAGACAGGATGGAAGCCGGTGCGCGCGGCGGCGAGCTGGACGAGGACGGAGACTGCGCCGTAGGCCTTCGTCGCGGGCGCGGCGAAGAGGCGGTCGGCGACCTCGCGCTGCACCATCACGCACCAGAGCCGGATCTGCGGCAGGCCGTCGAGGCTCTCGACGAGGAGCGGCGTCGCCACGTTGTAGGGCAGGTTGGCGACGAGCTTCGCCGCCTCCTGCGGGAGGTCGAGCCGGAGCGCGTCGCCCCAGTGCACGGTGACGTTCTCGGGCAGGCCTGCGAGCTGCGGCTCGAGCGAGCGGTCGATCTCGACGGCGTGGACGCGCGCGACTCGGGGCGCCAAGTAGCGCGTCAGGACCCCGAGGCCGGGGTCGATCTCGAGCACGACGTCGTCGGGGCCCAGCTCGGCGAGCCGGCCGATCACGCCGAGGATGTTCTCGTCGACGAGGAAGTGCTGGCCGAGCTCCTTCTTCGCGCGGACGTTCATGCCGGCAGACCGAAGCAAGCGGCGGCGTTCGCCTCGATGCGCGCCCCCAGCTCGGCCGGGTCGTCCCCGCGCGCTTGCGCGAGCGCGGCGAGCGTGTGCATCACGTACGCGGGCTCGTTCGTGCGCCCGCGCACGGGCTGGGGCGCGAGGTAGGGGCAGTCCGTCTCGGCGAGGATCCGGTCGGCCGGGACCTGCGTCGCGGCTAGGCGGAGGTCGGTCGCCTTCGAGAAGGTCGCGTTGCCCGCGAACGAGACGTACCAGCCGCGCTCGAGCGCGTCCGGGAGGAGGTGCGGCGACGAGAAGCAGTGGAGGACGACGGTGCCGTCGAAGTCGGCGAGCGTCGCGCGCGTGTCGGCGTCCGCGGCGCGCGTGTGGATCACGGCCGGCTTGCCGAGCTCGGCGGCGAGCTCCAGCTGTCGCCGGAAGACGGGCTCCTGGGCCTCGCGGGGCGCGTAGTCGCGGAACCAGTCGAGGCCGATCTCGCCCACGGCGACCGTCTTCGGGTGCGCCTGCGCGCGCTGCAGCGCGTCCAGGTCGACGCCGTTGGCGGAGTCGTGCGGGTGGACGCCGAGGATCGCCCAGACGTCGTCGTGCCGGTCGGCGAGCGCGAGCGCCCGTGTCCAGCCTTCGGGACTCGTGCCGACGGTGAGAATGCGCCGCACGCCGGCCTCGCAGGCCCGCTCGACCGCGCCGTCCGGGTCGTCGAGCGCGTCGAGGTGAGCGTGCGTGTCGATCACGCAGCGGCTGTGGGCAGCTCGATCCTCGGGAAGAGCGGCTCCGCCGCGGCGATGCCGTCGACCTCGGCGGCGACGCCGTTGCGGATGCGCTCCCACGAGAGGTCGCCGTCCTGACGCAGCGCGTCGAGGATCCGCGGCGCCGTCGCCGGCAGGAACGGCGCGAGCGCGACGGCCAGGGCCGTGAGGCCGTCGGCGAGGTTGTAGAGCACCGCGTCGAGCCTCGCGGCGTTGGCCTCGTCCTTGGCGAGCTGCCACGGCGCCTCAGCGGTGACGTACTGGTTGAGCCGCCGGACGCCGTCCCACGCGACGTCGAGCGCGCCGGTCACGTCGAAGCGGTCGAGCCGCCCCGCGATGTCCGCGCCGAGCGCGGCGAGGTCGAGCGCCGGATCGCCGTTCCCGCGCACGAGCTTCCCGCCGCGGTAGCGGGCGATCATCGCCGTCGTGCGGGAGAGGAGGTTGCCGAGGTCGTTCGCGAGCTCGGACTCGTAGCGCTCCCGGATCCCCTCGATCGACGCGCTGCCGTCCTGCCCGAACGAGACAGCCCGCGCCATCCAGTAGCGGAGCGCGTCCGCGCCGTAGACGTCGATCAGCTCGAGCGGGTCCACGGCGTTGCCGAGCGACTTCGAGATCTTCCTGTCGTCGAGCAGCAGCCAGCCGTGGACGAAGAGCTGCTCGGGCGGGTCGTACCCGGCAGAGAGGAGCATCGCCGGCCAGAAGACGCAGTGGAAGCGGAGGATGTCCTTCGCAAGCAGGTGGTGGACGACCGGCCAGAAGACGGGCCGGAGATCCTCGCCCTCGCGCGCGTAGGTGAGCGCGCTGAGGTAGTTGACGAGCGCATCCGCCCAGACGTAGGCGACCTGACTCTCGTCCCAGGGCAGCGGGATCCCCCACGGCTGCCCGGCGCGGGAGATGCTGAAGTCGCGGAGGCCACCGGCGATGAACGAGCGCGCCTCGTTGAAGCGGAAGTCGGGGCGCACGAAGTCCGGCCGCGAGTCGTAGAGCTCGAGCAGCCGGTCCTGGTAGGCCGAGAGGCGGAAGAACCAGTTCGTCTCCTCGATCTGCTCGGGCGCGGTCAGGTGGATCGGGCAGAGGCCCTCGGGCGTGAGCTCGTCCGGGTTCTTGAACTCCTCGCAGCCGACGCAGTAGAGCCCCGAGTAGACGTCCCGGTAGATGTCTCCGTTGTCGTACATCCGCTGCAGGAAGTCGCGGACGAAGCGCTTGTGGCCCTCGTCGCTCGTGCGGATGAAGAAATCGTTGGACGCGTTCAGCCGCCCGGGCAGCTCCCGCCACGGCACGGAGATGCGGTCGGCGAACTCCTGCGCCGTCAGGCCCTGCGCCTCGGCCGCGCGCCAGACCTTCGTCGCGTGCTCGTCGATCCCGGTGAGGAAGAACGTCTCCTCCCCGCGCTGGCGGTGGTAGCGGACGAGCATGTCGCCGATCGCCGTCGTGTACGCGTGCCCGATGTGCGGCGTCGCGTTCGGGTAGTAGATCGGCGTCGTCAGGTAGAAGCGCATCGAGCCATTCTAGGTCGCGCCCGACGCCGTCCCGAGGCGCGCTCACGCGGCGAGCCGCCGCTCTTCGGGCGCCTCGGGCAGCGGGAGCCGGACGATCTCCGCGAGCTCGTCCGGGATGGTCGGGAGCGCGGTGCGGCGCCGCCGGAGGGCGAGCAGCGCGAGCGCCGCGGCGGTTGCCGCAGCGGCAGTTCCACCACCTGCCGCGAGCGGCAGCGGAAACGGGCGCGCGCCCGGGCGGGCCGACCGCGGCGCGAACGTCCTGAGCGCGGGTGCGGGACGAACGGCGATCGGGTGCCTCCGCGAGGTCGGGAGCGCCACGGCACCCGCGGCCGGCGCCTGCGGGCGCGCGCGGGCCGGCGACGCGACGGGCGCAGCCGGGGACGGGAACGCGGGAGCGGACTGCACCGGCGCGGCGAGGACGGCGATCGGATCGGCGACCGGCGACGGCGTCAACTGCACTCCCGCGACCACGGGCAGCCTCGGGTCGTCGCCTGCATCGGCGGGCCCCGCGGGCGCGACCGGGAGGGCATCCGCGGACGGCGGCGCCTCCTGGGCCGCGGCCGCCGGGGCGCTCGGCTCCTCGGACGCTGCCGGCTCCGTCGACGCGGCCGGCTGGTCGCTCGAAGAGGCTGCCGTGGCCGCGCCCACGGACGGGTCGACGTCCGCGCCCGGTGCCACGTCGGCGGGCTGTGCGGCGGGCGCCGCCGGAGCAGGCGCCGGAGCCGCCTCGGGTGCAGGCGCAGCAGGAGCCGGCTCGGCGGACGCAGGCGTCGTCGCGGCAGGCGGAGCCACGGCAGGCGCGGACTCGGCCGGCGCAGGCGTCGTGACGGCGGGCGTCGCCGCGACGGGCGGCGTCGCGTCGGCGGCTGGTGTCGTCGTCGCCGGAGGTCTCGCGTCGGCCGGCGGAGTGGCCGCTGCCGGCGGCGCCGCGTCGGCCGCGTCGGCCGGAGGCGTCGCTGCGGGCGGAACGACGGCGGCCGGCGGGGTGGCGACGACGGGCGGAGCGGCGGCGGCAGGCGCAGCGGACTCCGCCGCCGGAGCAGCGGGCGCCACGGCCGGCAGGTACGCCAACGGATCGAGGTAGCCGTTCGGGTCGGACGCCGTCCGGATCCCGAGGTGGACGTACGGCCCCGAGACCTCCGCCGTGCCGCTCGGCCCGACGGTGCCCACGACGTCGCCCTCGGCGACCGCGGCGCCCTTCTTCAGCGCGAGCGAGCCGAGATGCGTGAGCGTGACGGAGAGGCCGTCCGGCGTGAGGATCGTCAGCGAGAGTCCGCTCGACGGGACGCTGCCCGAGAACGTCACCGTCCCCGAGGCCGGCGCCAGCACCGGAATGCCGCTCGCGCTCGCGCCGATGTCGACGCCGCGGTGCTGCCCGCCCGCGTACGGGTGCGCCGGGTCGAACGCGAACGGCTGTACCACCGGGCCCGAGACAGGCCACGTCCAGGCACCGGCGACCGTCGCCAGCAGCACGAAGACCAGCACGAGCGGAACGAGCCGTCGCATCGCGAGCACCGCCTCTCTGTTGTCAGATCGGAAAACGAGACGAGCACGGTAGCGAGGCGGTCGGACGTTGTCAAATCAGGCTACAGCGAGCCGCTGTAGAGCGCGTTCCGCGCGAGGCCGGTCAGCCGCGAGACGATCTCCGCGGCCTGCCGGCGAGGCACGCCCGCGGCTACGAGCTCCCCGACGGCGGCGAGCGCCTCGCCCTCGTCCGCGGCGCGGCCCTGCCCAGGCCCGAGGACGAGCGCGATCTCGCCCTTCGGCGGCTCCGCGAACCGCTCCGCAAGCTCGACGGCGGTCCCGCGGGCGATCTCCTCGAAGCGCTTCGTCAGCTCGCGGCAAACGGCGACCGCCCGCGCGGGCGACGCCGCCGCCAGCGACCGAAGCGTCGCCGGAAGCCGCTGCGGCGACTCGAACGCCACCGCCGGCCACGGCCACGCCGCGAGCTCCTCCCACAGCGCCGCGAGCGCCTTCTCGCCGCGCGGGAGGAAGCCGAGGAAGCGGTACTGCTCCGACGCGAGCCCCGAGGCGACGAGCGCCGTCTCGACCGCCGACGGGCCCGGCAGCACGGTCACGGGCACGCCCGCGTCGAGCGCCGCGCGCACGATCCGCGCGCCCGGGTCGGACACCCCGGGCATGCCCGCGTCCGAGACGAGCGCGACCCGCTCACCCGCCTCCAGGCGCGGCAGGAGCTCGGCCGTGCGCTGCGCCTCGTTGTGCTCGTGGTAGGAGACGAGCCGCGCCTCGATCCCGTGCCGCTGGAGGAGCCCGCGCGTGTGGCGCGTGTCCTCGCAGAGCACGACGTCGGTCGCCGCGAGCTCGGCGAGCACGCGCAGCGTCACGTCCTCGAGGTTCCCGATCGGAGTCGCGCAGACCGCGAGCGGCATCAGGCGGCGACGGCTTCGAGCGCCTCGAACGCGACGAACGCGGCGCCGATCAGGCCGGCCGCCGTCCCGAGCTGCGCCTTCTCGACGCGCGCCATCGAGCGCATCGGCTCGAGCGCCTCGCGGTGCATCACCTCGAGCGCGGGCGGGATGAGGAACTCGAACGCGGCGACGCCGAAGCCGCCGCCGATCACGATCAGCTCGGGGCCGAAGACGTTCGCGAACGAGCCGAGCCCCGAGCCGAGGATGCGGCCGATGCCGGTGAGGATCTCGATCGCCGTCTCCTCCCCCTCGTTCGCCAGCCGGACGAGCCGGTGCGCGTCGGCCGACGGGCCGAACGCCTCGCGCGCGGCGGCGGTCGCGGCGAGGCCGGTGAGGTACGCCTCCAGGTGGCCGCGGCCGGTGCAGATCCCCTGGCACGGCCTCCCGTCGTGGACGACGACGACGTGCCCGAGCTCGGCGCCGATGCCGTTGTTGCCGCGGAACGGCCTGCCTTCCGAGATGACGCCGCCGCCGACGCCCGTCCCGAGCGTGAGCATGAGCATGTCGTCGACGCCGCGGCCGGCGCCCGCCTTCCACTCGCCGATCGCGGCTGCGTTCGCGTCGTTGTCGAGGCCGACCGGGAGCCCGAACCGCTCCTGGATCCGGTCGCGCAGCGGGATGTTCCCGAGCGGCGTGTTGACGGTCGGATAGAGGTAGCCGCGACGCTGGTCGGTCGAGGACGGCGCCCCGAAGCCGATCGCGGCGACGCTGTCGTCGAGGAGCTCCGCGATCGCCGTCTCGAGCTCCGCGACGACGTGCTCCTGCGTGTCGGTCGGGGTCGACCGCTCGTGGCGGCGGAGGACGTGGCCGTCCACCGACACGACGCCGGCGAGGATCTTCGTTCCCCCGACGTCCACCCCGATCGCGTGCTTGTCGTCCACCCTGAGTGGGTACCGTAAACCCCCGCATGGCGGACGCCCCGGAGAAGCCGTATCGCGTCTACCGCGGCGGCCGCGCGAAGGGGAAGGTGCCGCTGGAGCGCGTGGCACGGGAGGAGCGGCGGTCGGCGCGCAGCGACGGCGGCGGCCCCGGCCGGATCGTCGAGAAGCGGCGGCGCTGGACGTGGAAGCGCTGGGTCCCGCTCGCCATCCTCCTCCTCATCCTGCTCTTCGTCGTCTGGGGCGTCGCGGGCTACTTCTCGCTCTCGGGCGGTGTCTCGGACGCGCACGGGAGGCTCCCGGCCGGGACGAGCGACGTCCTCAAGCCGGACAGCGGACTCCTGATCTCGTCGCCGACGAACATCCTGCTGCTCGGCACCGACCACTCCCAGAACGGCCAGGCGGGCCGCGCCGCCGACGAGCACTCCGACTCGATGATGCTCCTGCGCACCGACCCGGGACGGCATCGGCTGACGTACCTCTCGATCCCGCGCGACCTGCGCGCCGCGATCCCCGGCTACGGCGACCAGAAGATCAACGCCGCGATGCAGATCGGCGGGCCGAAGCTCACAATCCGGACCGTCGACACCCTGCTCGGCAGCGCCCTGCAGGTGAACCACGTCGTCGTGGTCGACTTCAGCTCGTTCCAGAAGCTGATCGACGCGGTCGGCGGCATCGACGTGAACGTGCCGGAGAACATCCTCTCCAACAAGTTCGACTGCCCGTACCCGGCGGGCCAGTGCGGGTCGTGGCAGGGCTGGCGTTTCCACAAGGGCGTGCAGCACATGAGCGGGCACGAGGCGCTCATCTACTCGCGGATCCGCGAGAACAAGCTCGACCCGGCCTACTCGGACTTCACGCGGCAGCAGCACCAGCAGGACGTGATGCAGGCGACGCTGCGCAAGCTCTCCAGCTTCTCGACCTTCCTGCGGCTGCCGTTCGACGGCGGCTCGCTGATGGCGCCGATCGCGACCGACCTGTCGGCGTGGCAGCTGATGCAGCTCGGCTGGGTGAAGTTCCGCTCGTCCGCTGGCGGCACGGTGCACTGCAGGCTCGGCGGCGACGTGACCGACATCGGCGGCGGCTCCTACATCGTCGGGACGCAGGAGAACTTCCAGGTGATCCAGACGGTGCTCGGGAACTCCGCGCCGCAGCCGCCGTCGTCGGGGAGCCTGTACGCGCCCGGCTGCACCGTGGGCGCGACGGACTCGAAGCACTAGCTCAGTCGGCCGAGGCGGCTTTCTTCTCGGCGGGCTTGGACTCGGTCTTCGAGTCGCCGCTCTTGCTCTCGCTCGAGCCGCCGCCGTCGCCGTCCTTCTTCGCGCCCTTCCCCTTGCCGTAGTCGGTCGTGTAGAAGCCGGAGCCCTTGTAGTGGATCGCGACCGGGTAGAGGACGAGCTGCACCGGAGCCGCGCCGCACACGTCGCAGTTCTCGGGCGCGGGCGCAGTCATGGACTGGAAGCGCTCGAAGACGTGGCCGTTCGGGCAGCGGTACTCGTAGATGGGCACAGCGGTGGCAGACGGTAGCAGGGAGTGCCGATCCGGCTTGAACAAGCCGTTCTTATTCGTGCGCGTTGCATCAAATCGCCGAAACCAGCCGGCGCGAACCTCATCGAGAAGCTCGGCATACGCGATCCCGCGTCACTGACCCAGTACGCGCGCTGACGGTCTCAGGGAAGCGGCTCCATCCTACTCGGTCGCCTTGGCGGACGGTGACGTGGAAGTAACGGACACCGGGTATCTCCTC
>JAFAIV010000014.1 GCA_019236545.1 Actinomycetota bacterium
CTCGCCGAAGACGCTGCGGGAGACCTGCTGAAGACGGCCGACGCCGCGGCAGGTCGGGCAGGCGACGACCTCCGTCCCCGGCTCGGCGCCGCCGCCGCCGCAGTGCGGGCAGGTGACCGCGACCTGGAACGGCACCTCGCGGGTGACGCCGGTCGCGGCGTCGGCGAGCTCGATCTCGACGGTCGCGGCGAGGTCGGCGCCGCGCGCGCGGGCGCGGCCGCCGGTGAGCAGGTCGTCGCCGAAGAAGGCGGAGAAGAGGTCGGAGAGGCTGCCGAAGTCGAAGTGGCCCGGCTCGAAGCCGCCGCTGCGCAGGCCGGCGTGGCCGTAGCGGTCGTACAGGTCGCGCGTCTCCTGCTTCGAGAGCACCTCGTACGCCTCGACGACCTCGCGGAAGCGCTCCTCCGCGTCGGGCGCGTCCGAGACGTCGGGGTGCAGCTCGCGCGCGAGCCGGCGGAACGCCTTCTTGATGTCCGCCTCGCTCGCGTTCCGGGGTACGCCGAGCAGCTCGTAGTAGTCGCGCTCCGCCGTGGCCATCGCTCTGACTTTACGGCTCGTCGTAGATCGCGCCGACGAAGCGCGAGAGCTCGGTCGCGGCCGAGCGGACGGCGCCGAGCGCCTTCTCGTAGTCCATCCGCACCGGGCCGACGAGGCTGACCGCGCCGAGCGCGCGATGGACGAGCCCGTAGCACGCCCCGACGAGCGCGATCTCGTGCAGCGCCGGGTGGTCGAGCTCGTGCCCGACACGGACGAACGGCCGGCGCGTGTCGATCGGCGGACCCAGCACCTCGAGCAAAGCTGCGCGCTTCTCGACGAGCTCGAACAGCTGCCGGTATGCCGCCAGCTCCTCCGAGCGCAGCTCGCCGAGCAGGTCGGCGGCACCCCCGACGTAGAGGCGCTGCTCGGCCTGGACGAGCTCGGTGAACGTCGGCCGGAGGGCGGCGAGAAACGCCCGCTCGCGCGGCGACAACGCCGGGTCGTCGAAGCGGCGCGCGAGCAGCGACGTCCCGAGCTGGAGGCCGGAGACCGTCTCGTTCAGGTACTCCCCCGCCCACTGCGCGAGACCCGGGTCGACAGGCTCGTCGAAGTGGAAGAGCCGCTTCGTCACCCCGCCCGCGGACGTGATCACGACGACCATCACGAGCTCCGCCTGCAGGAGCAGCACCTCGACGTGGCGGACGTGCGTCGCCTCGAGCGGCGGCGCCGACACCAGCGCGAGCAGGCGCGTCACCTGCGAGAGCATCTCCGTCGTCGCCTGCAGCGCCGACTCGACCTCGGTGCTCGTCGCCGAGAGGTCGAGCGGGAAGGACGGCGGCGTCGGCTCCAGGCGCCCGAGCAACTCGTCCGCGTAGTACCGGTAGCCGGCCTCGGTCGGGACGCGGCCGGCGGAGGTGTGCGGATGCGTCAGCAGCCCGAGCGATTCGAGCTCGGCGAGCTCTGCGCGCACCGTCGACGGGGACACGCCCATGCGCGACCGCTCGACGAGCGTCTTCGACCCGACGGGCTGCCCGCTCTGGACGAACTCCTCGACGAGGTGGCGCAGGATCTCCTGCTGCCGTGGCGTGAGCGTGACGGTCGAGGCCATTTGCAGGGCATTTTACCCGGCCCTCCCGTCGGCACTCCGAGGCCGCGAGTGCGCGCCTACGCGAGCAGCTCGGCGGTCACCGCGCCGCCCAGGAAGCGGCCCCGCCGCGTGAGCGCGAGCGCGCCTTCCGTCTCCTCGGCGAGTCCCAGCCCCTCGACCCGGGCGAGCCCCGCGGGGTCGAGCGCGTGCCGGAGCCCCGTCAGCGGCAGCGGCTGGTCGAGGCGCAGACCGAGCATCACGCGCTCCCGCGCGCGCGTCTCGGCGTCGAGCTCCTCGACTTCCCGCTCCGGCGCGCGACCCACCGCGAGCGCCTCCAGGTAGCGCCCGAGGCGCGGCGAGTTCCGCCGGCGAGCGTTCTCGATTGTCGAAACCGCGCCGACACCGAGGCCGAGGTAGTCGCGGCCGAGCCAGTAGGCCAGGTTGTGCCGTGCCCGCAGGTCGCTTCCGGGCCCGTCGACCCGGCAGAAGTTGGCCGTCTCGTACCAGCGGTAGCCGGCGCCGGTCAGCCGGGCGACGACGCGCTCGAAGTAGTCCTCCATCGCGTCGGCCTGGCGTTCCAGCTCCGCTCCCCAGGCGTGGGTGAAGCGCGTCCCCGGCTTCGCCTCGAGCTCGTAGCAGGAGAGGTGCTCCGGCTCGAGCGCGAGCGCGTCGTCGAGGTCGGCCTCGAGGTCGGAGGCGCTCTGACCCGGGATCCCGTAGACGAGATCGAGCGAGATGTTGCCAAATCCGGCATCACGGAGATGATGCACGGCGCGCCGGACGTCGTCAGGACCGGCAACGCGCTCGAGGACGCGCAGCAGCTCCGGGCGGAACGTCTGGGCGCCCAGCGAGACGCGCGAGACCCCGGCCGCGCGCAGGGTGCGCGCGAGCTCCGGCGTCACCGTCTCGGGGTTCGCCTCGACCGTGACCTCCTCCGCCGCCGGTAGCGCCTCGAGCAGGCGGACGAGCTCGTGGAGCGCGGTGAACGTCGGCGTCCCGCCGCCGAGGAAGACGGTCTCGAGCGGCTCGTCGAGGACGTCGCGCTCGAGCTCCAGCTCGCGCAGCAGCGCATCGACGTACGCGCCGTGCTGCTCGCCGCGCCCGACGACGGTGACGAAGTCGCAGTAGCCGCAGCGGTGCGCGCAGAACGGCAGGTGGACGTACAGGTGCCGGGCGCCGCTCACGCCGAGGCGACTCGCTTCGGCCGCGCGACGAGCTCGCCGCTGCAGTTCGGGCACACGTGCGACATCTCCTCGGTGCACCAGCGGCAGAACGTGCACTCGAAGGAGCAGATGTACGCCTCGCCGTCGGCGGCCAGCCCGACGCCGCAACGCTCGCACCGCTCCCGCATCTCCAGCGCCATCAGCCCTTCCCTCCCTGCCCGATGTTGAGCACCGCGAGGAACGCCTCCTGCGGCACCTCGACCGCGCCGACCTGCTTCATCCGCTTCTTGCC
>JAFAIV010000089.1 GCA_019236545.1 Actinomycetota bacterium
CACCTCGTCAGCGAGGTAGAGGTCGGTGCGGATCAGGTTCTTCTCGACGACCTGGTAGCCGAGGTCCTGCGCGATCTGGATCACCGAGTTGCGCGTGATCCCGACGAGGATCGAGGACGCGAGGTCCGGCGTGTAGATGACGCCGTCACGGATGACGAAGATGCTCTCGCCCGAGCCGTCGGCGATGTAGCCCTCCGCCGTGAGGAGGATCGCCTCCTGGTAGCCGGCGCGCTGCGCCTCGCCGACCGCGAGCATCGAGTTGATGTAGACCCCGGTCGCCTTCGCGACGTGCGGGATCACGTTCGGGCCGACGCGCTGCCAGCTCGAGACCTTGACGCGGATGCCGTTCTTCATCCCGTCCTCGCCGAGGTAGGCACCCCACGGCCAGGCCATGATCGCGATGTCGACGGGGTTGTTCTGCGCGGACACGCCGAGCTGCCCGTAGCCGTAGAACGCGATCGGGCGCAGGTAGCAGGACGGAAGCTCGTTCGCGGCGACGAGATCCCAGGTCGCCGCCTTCAGCTCCTCGACCGAGTACGGGATGTCCATGTAGAGGAGCTGCGCGGACTTGTGCAGCCGCTCGAGGTGGTCGGTGAGCCGGAAGACCGAGGTGCCCTTCGGGGTCTCGTAGGCGCGGATGCCCTCGAAGACGCCGCTGCCGTAGTGGAGGCCGTGAACGCCGACGTGGACGGTGGCGTCCGCCCAGTCCACGAGCTCGCCGTTCATCCAGATCTTGCTCGTCTCCTCCATCGCGCGTCTCCTGTCGTCGGGTCGGGCCCGACCCATGCTACCCCGCGCTACTCGGTCAAATCGGCGGGCTCCGCGCGCGCGAGGCGGACGAGCTCGTAGGGCGGCAGGCCGGCCATGTGGCTCGGGGAGCCGGCGCCGATCCAGACACGCTCGTGGACGAGCAGCTCGCGCGCGATCAGGACCGCGGCGGCCTGCGGGACGGGGAACGGCGCGACGCCGCCCGCCTCGAAGCCGGTGACCGCGTGCACCTCGTCGCGGGTGGCGACGCGAGCCTTCTTCGCCCCGGCGCCCGCGGCGACCTTGTCCGCGTCGGCCCGCCGGTCGCCCGGGACGAGCGCGAGCACGGGGCGGCCGTCCGCGACGAAGAGGAGCGACTTGACGATCTGCGCCTCCGACGCGCCGACCGCCTTCGCAGCCGCGGACGCGGTCGGCGTGCCCTCCGGGAACTCCTCGATCCGCGCGTCGCCGCGCGCCTGCCGCAGGACGGCGGCGACCCGCTCGACCGGCTCCGGCCAGCGCTCCACCGCCCGGAGCGTACGCGCAACCCGCGCGCCGCGTCCTCCGTTCTCCCAGCACGGGAGACATCGCGACCACGGGGGGTGAACGATGGACGATCTCGAGCGGCGGGGCTCCACCGAGGCCCTGTTCCGGGACGTGAACGAGCGAATAGCCGAGAGCGCCGAGCGGTTCGACGCCGACGACGCGCAGTTCGTCTGCGAGTGCGCCGACCCGAACTGCACGCACCGTGTCGAGGCCACGCTCGCGGAGTACGAGGACGTGCGCGCGGACGGGACGACCTTCCTGCTCGTCCCCGGGCACGAGCACCCGGACATCGAGCGCGTCGTCGCCGACCACGGCCGCTTCCGCGTCGTCGAGAAGGTGCAGCGGACGGTGCGGTCGATCGCGCTGCGGATGAACCCGCGCGCGGCCGGGGCGAGCTAGCTCAGCGGGCCGAGCTCGAGCACGCGGGCGTCGTCGAAGCCGCCGGCGCGGATTCGGTCGACGAGCTCCGGCGGCGGCGGCGAGTCGACGGTGAGCACCATCAGCGCCTTGCCGCCGCGCCGGCTCCGGGACACGGTCATGTTCGCGATGTTGACGCCGGCCTCGCCGAAGAGCGTGCCGACGCGGCCGATCACGCCCGGGACGTCGTCGTAGCGGCAGAGGACGAGGAGCGGCGCGAGCTCGAGCTCGATGTCGTAGCCGAGCAGGTGGACGAGCCACTGGCGGTTGTCCCGACCGATCGTCGTCCCGGAGACGCGGATCTCGTCGCCGCCCGCGCGTAGCTCGACGCGGACGAGGTTCGTGTAGTCGCGGGCGGAGCGCGAGCGCTCCTCGCGCACCTCGATCCCCCGCTCCGCCGCGATCAGCGGCGCGTTGACGTAGTTCACCGGCCGGTCGGCGCGGCCCTGGAAGGCGCCGTTCAGCGCGGCGAGCGCGAGCAGGCGCGTGTCGTAGTCGGCGAGGCCGCCGTAGGCGGTGATGACGATCTCGTCGACGCGGCCCTCTGCGAGCTCCATCGCGAGGCGGCCGAGCTTCGCGGCGAGCGGGACGTACGGGCCGAGGACCTCGAGGTCCTCCTGGCCGATCGCCGGGATGTTGACGGCGTTCGTGACGAGCCCGCCCTCCAGCGCGGCGGCGACCTGCTCCGCGACGATCACACCGGCGCGGTCCTGCGCCTCGTCCGTGGATGCGGCGAGATGCGGCGTCGCGACGACGTTGTCGAGCTCGAGCAGCGGTCCTGAGTACGGCTCGGACGAGAAGACGTCGAGCGCGGCGCCGGCGACCTTGCCGGACTTCAGCGCCTCGAGCAGCGCGTCCTCGTCCACGAGCGCCCCTCGCGCCGCGTTGACGATGCGCACGCCGTCGCGCATCTGCGCGAACGCCGCGGCGTCGAGCGAGCCGCGCGTCTCCGGCGTCAGCGGCAGGTGGAGCGTGAGGAACTCGGCCGCGGCGTAGACCTCCTGCGGCGTCTCGACGCGGTCGGCGCCTAGCTCGCGAAACCGCTCCGGCGCGACGTACGGGTCGTACGCGACGACGCGCATCCCGAGCCCGAGCGCGCGCCGCGCGACCTGCTGGCCGATCCGGCCGAAGCCGAGGACGCCGAGTGTCTTCCCGGCCAGCTCGACGCCGCCGTACGCCTTCCGCTCCCAGCGCCCCTGCTTCAGCGCCGCGTGCGCCTGGGGGATGTTGCGCGCGAGCGCGACGAGCAGGCCGACCGTGTGCTCGGCGGCCGAGATCACGGTGGACTCGGGTGCGTTGGCGACGATGATCCCGCGCCGCGTCGCCGCGTCGACGTCGACGTTGTCCACCCCGACGCCCGCGCGGCCGATCACCTTCAGGCGCTCGGCGCGCTCGATCACGTCGGCGGTCAGCTTCGTGGCCGAGCGGACGACGATCGCGTCGTAGCGCCCGACGATCTCCTCCAGCGGCGAGTCGAGGTCGACGTCGACCTCGAACCGCTCCCGCAGGAGGTCGACGCCCGCGTCGGCGATCGCCTCGCGGACGAGGACCTTGGCGCTCACGCCGCGGCGGTCGTGCTCTCGAAGGCCTCGAGCGCGGCCGTCGTCGCGGCGCCGCGCTCGACGTCGGCGCCGAGGTCGACGAGGACGAGCTCGAGCGCGCTGAGCGCGGTCGTGATGTCGAAGACGTCGAACCAGCCGATGTGGCCGATCCGGAAGACCTTGCCCTTGAGGTCGCCCTGGCCGTTGGCGATCGTGATCCCGAAGCGGTCGCGGAGGCCCTTGACGATCGCGTCGGACTCGACGCCCTCGGGCGCGCGGATCGCGGTGACGACGGCGCTGCGGTCCTCGTCCGGGGAGAAGAGCTCGAGTCCGAGCGCCTTCGCGCCCGCGCGCGTGGCCCGGCCGAGGCGGACGTGCCGCTCGAACGCGTTCTCGAGGCCCTCCTCGAGCAGCAGCCCGAGCGCGACGTCGAGGCCGGCGACGAGGGAGACCGGCGGCGTGAAGGGCGCGTCGAGCTTACGCTGCGCCTTCCGCGTCCGCTCCCAGTCGAAGTAGAAGCGCGGCGCGTCCCCGCGCGCCTCGAAGGCCGCCTCGGAGACCGCCGCGAGCCCGAGGCCGGGCGGAGTCATAAGCGCCTTCTGCGAGCCGGAGACGACGACGTCGAGGCCCCACGCGTCCGTCTCGCACGGCACCGCGCCCAGGCTCGAGACGGCGTCGACGACGACGATCGTGCCCGCCTCCTTGGCCGCGGCGGCGAGCGCCTTCACGTCGGCGACGACGCCGGTGGACGTCTCGGACTGGACGAGCCAGACCGCCTTCGCCTCGCGCTCGCGCAGCCGCGCGCGCAGGTCGTCGGGATCGGGCGTCTCGCCCCAGGCGTAGCGCAGCTCGTCGACCTCGGCGCCGTAGGCGCGGGTCATCGAGATCCAACGCTCGCCGAAGTTCCCGGCGGCGACGACGAGGTGCGGCTCGCCCGGCGTGACGAGGTTCGCCACCGCCGACTCGAACGCGCCCGTCCCCGACGCCGTGAACAGGAGCACGTCGGTCTCGGTGCGGCAGACCTCGCGCAGGCGCGCGAGCACGCGCTCGTAGACGGGGACGAAGTCGGGGCTGCGGTGGTGGACGATCGGCTCGGCCATCGCCGCCAGCACCTGCGGCGGGACGGGCGTCGGGCCGGGCGTGAACAGGTACTGCTTCTCGGGCATCCGCAGTCCCAGGGTAACTCCCCTCCCCGCCGGCCTCGGGGGAGTCGCGCGGTTTACCTCAGCGGTGCGAGCCGAACTGGATCACCTGCTGGAAGGTGGGCCGGTTCGTCCACTGCATCGTGTCGGGGATGAAGCCCGAGAAGTGGATCCGCTCGGCGGTCGCGTCGGAGCGCCACGCCGACGGGTCGGCGCCCTGCGCCGCCTGGAGGGCGTTGCCCGCGGCGTCGAGGGACTGCCAGAGCGAGGTCGCGCAGGCGGTCACGTCGCCGTTGCCGCAGTAGCGGGTCGAGAACGCGCCGACGACCTTGCCGCCGAGGAGGTCGCGGAGGTCCTTGTCGACGTAGCCGTACCAGCCGCTCCCGTACGAGCTGCCGCCGGGGTTCGCGCCGTTGTCGACGCCCATGATCCCGGCGAGGTCGCTCGTCAGCGGGCCGAGGACGGGCTGCAGCACCGCCGTCGCGAGCTTCGGCCACCAGGCGTCCATGATCGCGGCGCCGGCCGCGTCGATCTTCCCGTCGTGGTTGGCGTCGAGCCGGCTGCCGTCCCACTGACGGAGGAGCGACAGCATCTGGCCGTCGCGCGCGCTCGGCGCGCTCGCGTGCGCGAGGACGTTCGCCAGCACGGGGACGAGCGTCTGCCGGAGGTCGCGCGTCGCCGCGGCGTTCATCGCCCGGACGACGGCCGCCGGTGTCAGCTTCCCGCCCTGGCGCCCGAGCTCCTCGTTCAGCAGCTGGACGCGGTGGACGCTGCCGTAGGAGAAGTCGTCGTCGGCGGCGGCGAAGCCGGTGGCGGGCTTGTTGTTCCAGTTGACGATCTGGCCGGACGTCGGGTCGATCGCGTGCGGGTGCGCGAGCGGGGCGAGCCAGCCGCGCCACTCGTCGCTCCCGTTCCCGTTCGTCGGCAGGCCGGGGTTCACGCCCGGAGCGCGCAGCGGGAGGCGGCCGCTCGAGTAGACGGCGATGTGCTTCGAGTCGGCGTAGAACCAGTTGAACGTCAGCTCGAAGCCGCTCATCGCCTGGACGAAGTCCTGCGGGGAGTGGATCGCGCCGGTCGAGAGCTTCTGGAACGCGAGCGCCGAGAGCAGCTCGCGCCCGCGCGTCGAGCGGTCGAGGGCGATCGCGACCTTCTTGCCGCCGCTCGTTGCGTAGCCGACGACCGGCCCGTGGACGGTCGTGCGGTAGGTGAGCTCCGTGTCCGCCGCGCCTGCGAGGCCCTTGAGCGTCCCGGCGTCGAACGAGCCCATCGCGAGGCACTGGCCCTTGTAGAGGTAGTGGACGTCGTCGCCGCCGCACAGCGTCTCCGCGAACTCGTCGGCGACGTCGCTGCTGGCGGAGGTCGCGCTCCACGCGTAGTCGGGGCCGCGGCCGATCTGGATGTAGAAGCCGAGCCCGGGGAAGGTGACGCCGCGCGCGTCGAGCCCGCCGCCGTGCAAGTCCTCCTCCATCAGGATCTCGGGCGAGAAGTAGCCGACCTGCGGGCCGGCGACGAAGATCGGGTGGCCGTTCGCGCTGCGGCTCGCGGCGACGAGGAGCGCATTCGACATCAGCCGCCGCTGCTGCGTGACACCGCCCGGCCCGGCGGCGACGAAGCTGCCCGGGTCGAGCGCGACGTTGCCCGGGCCGATCCCGGTCGGGCCGCTCTCGTACGGGAAGCTCGCGGCGACGGTGACGGGCGCCGAGGGGTCGAGCTGCTCGCGGAGGTCGTTCCAGACCGCGAGCCCCTTCGTCGCGCCGAGCCGCTGCTGGAGACCGGCGAGGAGCTCGGCGCTCTGGGCTTCATGGCCGCCGCCCGCGCCGAAGACGGCGCCGATCAGCGTCCCGATCGCGATCACGTCGTTGCGCGTGAACGGCGCGACATACCCGCCCTGCGACACGAGGTACGCGTTGATCCCGGCGATATAGGCGTCGACGTCCTTCAGGAGCTGCCGCCCGGCCGCCGTCTTCTCGGCGAGCGCGACCTGCTGCGACAGGACAGCCTCCGTCTGCGCGCTCGGCACGAACGGCCGCCCGGAGAGCGCGACGCCGAACGCGTCGTAGCCGGGGACGTCGAGCGCGGAGATCCGGCCGGCGCTGCGGAGGAGCTGGAGGTCGAGGCCGCGGTCCTCGGCGGTCGCCCAGCCCGCGCCGAACTCCGTGTTCGCGCGCGTCGTCCCATAGATGTGCGGGACGTCCCACATGTCGCGGTCGATCGTCACGCCCGGCTTCGGCAGCTCCACGCGTACCGGCTTCACGCCGCCGAGCCCGAGCGTCTCCGGCTTGTAGAAGCGCGTGAGGTCGGTCGCGGTCACGTTGCCCCGCAGATCCGTCAGCCCGTCGTAGAGGGGGATCTGGTCCTTGAGCGACGGCCCGTCCTGCGCCTGGCCGGGCGGGAG
>JAFAIV010000298.1 GCA_019236545.1 Actinomycetota bacterium
CGGAGGGCGAGGCCGTGGCCGCGTCGCCGAAGGACGTGCAGCTGATGGACGTCTCCCCGGCGCAGATCGTGTCGGTGTCGACGGCGCTCATCCCGTTCCTCGAGCACAACGACGCGAACCGCGCGCTCATGGGCGCGAACATGCAGAGGCAGGCCGTTCCGCTGCTCGTCCGCCAGGCGCCGCTCGTCGGCACCGGCCTCGAGTACCGCGCCGCGGTCGACTCCGGCGACGTCGTCGTCGCCGCGAGGGCCGGCAACGTCGTCGACGTCGACGCCGAGAAGGTCGTCGTCGAGTCGAAGGACGGCCGCGACGAGTACTCGATGGTCAAGTTCATGCGCTCGAACCAGGGCACGCTGATCCACCACAAGCCGATCGTCCGCCTGGGCGACAAGGTGAAGGCGGGCGACGTGCTGGCCGACGGCAGCTCCACCGACGCGGGCGAGCTCGCGCTCGGCGCGAACCTGCTCGTCGCGTTCATGCCGTTCGAGGGCTTCAACTTCGAGGACGCGATCGTGCTCAGCGAGCGCCTCGTCAAGGACGACATCCTCACGTCGATCCACATCCACGAGTACGAGATCGACGCGCGCTCGACGAAGCTCGGCGACGAGGAGATCACGCGCGACATCCCGAACCGCTCGGAGGAGTCGCTCTCGCAGCTCGACGAGCGCGGGGTCGTGCGCATCGGCGCCGAGGTCGGCGCCGGCGACCTGCTCGTCGGCAAGGTCACGCCGAAGGGCGAGACCGAGCTGACGGCGGAGGAGAAGCTGATCCGCGCGATCTTCAAGGAGAAGGCGCGCGAGGTCCGCGACACCTCGCTCAAGGTCCCGCACGGCGAGGGCGGCGTCGTCATCGACGTGAAGACGTTCTCGCGCGACGCCGGCGACGACCTGTCGCCGGGCGTGAACGAGCTCGTCCGCGTCTACGTCGCCACGAAGCGCAAGATCGCGGAGGGCGACAAGCTCGCCGGCCGCCACGGCAACAAGGGCGTCATCTCGAAGATCGTCCCCGAGGAGGACATGCCGTTCCTCCCGGACGGGCGGCCCGTGGACATCGTCCTCAACCCGCTCGGCGTGCCGAGCCGCATGAACATCGGCCAGGTGCTCGAGACGCACCTCGGCTGGGCGGCGGCGCACGGCGTCTTCGCCGAGGACGGCCAGGCGAGCGACGAGGTCGACTGGAAGCACCGGCGCCAGATCATCAACGGCGGCAACCCGTCGCCGGTCGCGACGCCCGTCTTCGACGGCGCGACGCCGGCCGACGTCGACCAGGCGCTGATCCAGTGGACGCAGGCGCATCCCGACTCGCCGATCCAGTTCGTCGTCGACCCGAAGCGGCCCGAGGGCCGGCAGTGCTCGGGGAAGGTGCAGCTGTACAGCGGCCGCTCGGGCGATCCCTTCGAGCAGAAGGTGACCGTCGGCTACATGTACATCCTCAAGCTGCTGCACCTCGTGGACGACAAGATCCACGCGCGGAGCACCGGCCCGTACTCGCTAGTCACCCAGCAGCCGCTGGGCGGCAAGGCGCAGTTCGGCGGCCAGCGCTTCGGCGAGATGGAGGTGTGGGCGCTCGAGGCGTACGGCGCCGCGTACACCCTCCAGGAGATGCTCACGATCAAGTCCGACGACACCGTCGGGCGCGTGAAGGCGTACGAGGCGATCGTCAAGGGCGAGAACATCGCCGAGCCGTCGATCCCCGAGTCGTTCAAGGTGCTGCTGAAGGAGATGCAGTCGCTCGCCCTCGACGTCCACGTCCAGTCGGACGACGGGCGCGAGGTCGAGGTCCGCGAGGAGGAGGACGAGCTGCTCCGCGCCGCGGAGGAGCTCGGCATCGACCTCTCGCCCGGCTCGCTCCGCGCCGTCGGCCGCGAGCCGACCGCGGAGGAGCAGGAGGAGGGCCAGGAGCGCGTCGACCAGGACGGCGAGCTGACTCTCCCCGCCGACGAGGCGCTGGGCGACCTCGAGGACGTCGAGATCTCGGACGAGCAGGAGGCCGAAGAGGAGGCCGAAGCCGAGATCGGACCCATGGGCGACGCCGACCTTGTTGACCTCGAGCTCGAAGACTGAGAAGGGACTGAGGAGAGAACTTGATCGACATCAACGACTTCGACGCGATCCGTATCGGCCTCGCGTCGTCGAAGCAGATCCGCGACTGGTCTTCGGGCGAGGTCACGAAGCCTGAGACGATCAACTACCGCACGCTCAAGCCCGAGCGCGACGGTCTGTTCTGCGAGCGCATCTTCGGGCCGACGCGCGACTGGGAGTGCTACTGCGGCAAGTACAAGCGCGTCCGCTACAAGGGCATCATCTGCGAGCGCTGCGGCGTCGAGGTGACGCGGCAGAAGGTGCGCCGCGAGCGCATGGGCCACATCGACCTCGCCGCACCGGTCTCGCACATCTGGTTCTTCAAGGGCGTCCCGAGCCGCATCGGCTACCTGCTCGACATCGCCCCGCGCGAGCTCGAGAAGGTCCTCTACTTCGCCGCCTCGATCGTCACCGCGGTCGACGTGGAGAAGCGGGCGGCCGACCTGAACCAGCTCGAGGACCAGGTGCGCGCCGAGGCCGAGCGGATCGACGTCGACCGCGACGAGGCCCTCGCCGCGCTCGAGGACCGCCTCGCCCGCCGGCGCGAGTACTTCGCCAAGGGCAAGGAGCGCAACTTCGACGAGGACGACGACTTCTGGGCCCGCGGCCTGTCGAACTGGGCGGAGGAGCAGATGCTCCCGCCGCTCGACGACGCCCGCGGCCTCGTCGGCGGCCTCTTCGTCGAGCTCGTCCCGAAGATCACGACGGAGGACTCGAAGAAGATCCGCGAGCTCGTCCGCAACACCGCGATCCGCGACGACCGCCGGCTCGCGCCGCGCGAGCTCGAGCAGGTCGCGTCCGCGGCCGAGCAGATCAAGGCGGCGATCGCCCCGCTCGAGCACGAGCTCGAGTCGGCGAGCGGCGCCAAGAAGGGCGCGATCACGAAGCACCTCCACCGCGTCGTCGACACCCTCGTCGGCGGCGGCGAGCTGACGGCCGACGACCAGGAGCTGGTCTCCGGCGTCGACATGAAGAACCTCGAGAAGGCGCGCGAGCTCGGCAACGGGCTGCTGAAGGACGTCGTCGACGCCGCGGACCCGGAGACGGACATCCGCGAGCTGACGAACGACCTCTGCCTCCGCACGGACGGGCGCATCCAGAAGGAGGACCTGGACGCGATCGTCCAGTGGGCCCTGAAGGTGCGCGAGATGTACCTCGACATCGAGTCCCGCCGCGAGGATGCGCGCGAGGCCGCAGTCGACTCCGTCCGCCGGCTCGAGCAGACGTGGCAGCTCTTCCGGGAGCTGGAGCCGAAGATGATCGTCAACGACGAGCAGATCTTCCGGGAGCTGAAGGACCGCTTCGGCTCGCCGTACGGCTTCGGGGTCTACTTCCGCGGCGGCATGGGGGCGGAGGCGATCCGCGACCTGCTCAAGGACCTCGACCTGAACAACGAGGCCGCGAGCCTGCGCGAGACGATCCGCACCTCGAAGGGCCAGAAGCAACAGCGCGCGATCAAGCGCCTGAAGGTCGTGAACGCGTTCATCACGAGCGAGAACCGGCCCGAGTGGATGATCCTCGAGGCGATCCCGGTGATCCCGCCGGAGCTCCGCCCGATGGTCCAGCTCGACGGCGGCCGCTTCGCCACGTCGGACCTGAACGACCTCTACCGGCGCGTGATCAACCGCAACAACCGCCTCAAGCGGCTGCTCGACCTCGGCGCGCCCGAGATCATCGTCAACAACGAGAAACGGATGCTGCAGGAGGCCGTCGACGCGCTGTTCGACAACGGCCGCCGCGGCCGCGCGGTCACCGGCCCGGGCAACCGGCCGCTGAAGTCGCTGTCCGACATGCTCAAGGGCAAGCAGGGCCGGTTCCG
>JAFAIV010000300.1 GCA_019236545.1 Actinomycetota bacterium
CCGTCGTCGCCACCGGCCGCCTCGTCCACGAGGCGCTGCGCGCTGCGGAGGAGGCCGAGAAGGAGGGCGTCTCCGTCGAGGTGGTCGACCCGCGGACGCTGCAGCCGCTCGACGAGGAGACGCTCGTCGCGTCGGTCAAGAAGACGAGCCGCGCCGTCGTCGCGCACGAGGCCGTCGTCCGCATGGGCTACGGCGCCGAGGTCGCGGCCGTCCTCCAGTACCAGGCGTTCGACTGGCTCGACGCGCCGATCGAGCGCGTCGGCGCGAAGTTCTCGCCGCTGCCGTTCGCGCCGGTCATGGAATCGTTCGTCGTGCCGCACATGGAGGATGTCCTGGCGGCGATCTACCGCACCGTCAACAAGAAGGCCTGAGCCGTGGCGACGCAGGTGATCCTCCCGCGGCTGGGCCAGGGCATGGAGTCAGGCACGATCGTGCGCTGGCTCAAGTCCGAGGGCGAGCCGGTGAAGAAGGGCGAGCCGCTCTACGAGCTCGACACGGACAAGGTGACGCAGGAGGTCGAGGCGGAAGCGAGCGGCGTCCTGCTCAAGATCGCCGTCGCCCAAGGCGAGGTGCCGGTCGGCCAGACGGTCGCCTTCATCGGCGAGGCCGGCGAGGAGGTTCCCGTCGTCGCCGAGACGCCGAAGGAGGAGGGCTCGCGAGGGCCCGCTCGCGACGAGGAGCGCGAGCGCGGGGCGGAGGCGTCCGCGGCGCCCGCGCCGCCGGAGGAGCCCGCACCCGCCCAGACGAGCAACGGGCGGGTCAAGGCGTCGCCCCTCGCGCGCCGGATCGCCCGCGAGCGCGGGATCGACCTCGCCGCCGTCCGCGGCACGGGGCCCGACGGCCGCATCGTCGCCGAGGACATCGAGCGCGTCGAGGCGCAGCCCTCGCGTCCCGCAGCCGTGCCGCAGGCCATCCCGTCCGGCGAGGTCGAGTCGCGGCCGCTCTCGAACATCCGCAAGACGATCGCGCGCCGCCTCACGCAGGCGTGGACGGTGCCCGCGTTCCAGCTGACGATCTCGATCGACATGACGCGCGCGAACGAGCTCGTCGCGAAGCAGCGCGAGCTCAACCTGGACGTCCGCATCACCGTCACCGACCTGCTCACGAAGGTCTGCGCGCAGGCGCTCATGCGCCACCCGGACATGAACGTCCAATACACCGAGGAGGCGATCCTGGCCTTCCCGAACGCCGACGTCGGCATCGCCGTCGCCGCGCCGCAGGGCCTCGTCGTCCCGGTCGTGCGCGCCGCCGAGCGGCTCTCGCTCGCGCAGATCGCGCAGGTGCGCGGCGACCTCGTCGGGCGCGCCCGCGACAACAAGCTGCGCGCGGAGGACCTCGACGGCGGCACCTTCACGATCTCGAACCTCGGCATGTTCGGCGTCGAGCAGTTCGTCGCCGTCCTCAACCCGCCGCAGGCGTCGATCCTCGCCGTCGGCGCGACCGTCGACACCGTCGTCCCGCGGGACGACGAGCTCGTCGTGCTGCCGCTGATGACGGTGACGCTGACGTGCGACCACCGCGCCGTCGACGGGGCCGTCGGCGCGGACTTCCTCAAGACGGTCAAGGCCTTCGTCGAGGACCCCGGCCTGGCGTTGTAGCCTGCCGCGGTGGCCCCGACGGTCTGGTACCACGTCCGCGACCTCGACGCGAGCCGGCGCTTCTACCGCGAGACGCTCGGCTTCGAGGAGACCGCCGTCGACTTCGACGAGGGCTGGTCGCACCTGCGGCACGGCGACATGGAGATCGGCCTCGTCGAGGGCGAGCCGACGGAGAACGGCGTCGCCCACGTCGTCGTCCCCGACCTGAAGGCGGAGGCGGAGAGGCTGCGCGGCGAGGGCGTCGAGGTCGGGATCGTCGTCGAGCTGCAGGGCGAGCTGCGCCTGCTCGACGTCTACGACCCGGACGGGAACCGGCTCCAGCTCTCCGAGGAGCTGTAGGGCCTACTTCGGCGGCAGCGTGCGGACGTACGCGAGCCCGCGCTCGACCCACGCGTCGAGGTCGTCCACCGGGTCGACGCGCAGCCAGCCCATCATCGTCCTCCCGCGCATCTCCATCGGCCGTGCGTGCGTCGACGCGATCAGCGCCTCGCCGTCGGCCGGGTCGACGCGGACGAGCAGGCCGCCGTTCCCGCTCGCTGCGACGGCCATGTTGCCGTCGACCATGAACGCGATCCCGCCGAAGATCCGCTTCTCCTCGACGTTCGCCACGCTCCCGAGGCGCTCTCGAATCTGCTCTGCCAACCGCTCGTCGAACGTCATGGCTCTCGTACACTCGCACACGTGCTGAGGCCCGTGGACAAGCAGGACGTCCGCTTCCTCCGCGACATGCTCCGCCACGCCTACCACTGGCGGATGGCCGACCCGGACCTGCCCGTCTACCGCTACGTGCAGAACTGGGGACGTCCGGGCGACGCGGGCGTCGTCGCGTTCGAGGGACGCAACGTCTACGGCGCCGCGTGGTACCGGCTCTTCACGGAGGACGAGCCCGGCTTCGGCTTCGTGGACGCGCGGACGCCCGAGCTGACGATCGCCGTCGTGCCGGGCCACCGCGGCCACGGCGCCGGCGCGGAGCTCCTCGAGGCGCTCCTCGCGCGCGCCCGCGAGGACGGCTACCCGCGTATCAGCCTCAGCGCGCAGCCGGGCCAGACGGCCTTCTACGAGGCGCACGGCTTCCACGCCGTCGGCGAGGACGAGGGAGCCGTGACGATGGCCGCAGACCTGTGACTACGCTCAGAGACATGACCCAGGAGATGAGCTAATGGACGTTGACGTCGCCGTCCTCGGAGGCGGCCCGGGCGGGTACACCGCCGCGATCCGCGCCGCGCAGCTCGGCGCGAAGGTCGTCTGCATCGAGAAGGAGCCCGAGCTCGGCGGCACCTGCCTCCGCGTGGGCTGCATCCCGACGAAGGCGTGGGTGCAGACCGCCTTCGCGCTCAGGGAGGCCGAGGAGAGCTTCGCGAAGTTCGGCGTCCAGGTCGGCGAGGCGCGGCTCGACTTCGGTGCCTCGAACGCGTGGAAGGCCGGCGTCGTCAAGCAGATGACGCAGGGCGTGGCGAGCCTCTTCAAGGCGAACGGCGTCGAGTGGGTCAACGGCGTCGGCCGCTTCAAGGACGCGAACACGATCGCCGTCGAGGGCGGGGAGGACGTCACGTTCAAGCAGGCGATCGTCGCGACGGGCTCGTTCCCGCTGCGCCCCCCGATCGAGGGCCTCGACTCGCCGCGATGCGTCGACTCCACGGGGCTGCTCGCGCAGGAGTCCGTTCCCGGCCGGCTCGTCATCCTCGGCGGCGGGATCATCGGCTGCGAGTTCGCCTCGATCTTCAGCCGGTTCGGCTCCGAGGTGACGATCATCGAGATGCTCGACTCGCTCATCCCGCAGGAGGACGCCGACGCGGCCAAGGAGCTAGCGAAGCAGTTCGGCCGCCGTGGGATCGCGCTCCAGCTCGGCAAGCAGTGCCACAAGGTCGAGGACGACGGCTCGCAGCTGACCGTCCACTTCGGCGACGGCGAGACCGTCCAGGCCGACCTCATGCTCGTCTCCGTCGGCCGCGGCCCCACGGTCGAGGGCATCGGCCTCGAGGAGGCGGGCGTCCAGTACGACCGCCGCGCCGGCATCGCCGCCGACGAGCACCGCCGGACGAGCGTCCCGCACATCTACGCGGTCGGCGACTGCGCCGGCTACTGGCAGCTCGCACACACCGCCTTCCGCGAGGGCGAGGTCGCCGCGGAGAACGCCTGCGGCCACGACGCGATCGTCGACAACCGTGCGGTGCCGCGGCCGATCTACACCGACCCGGAGATCGCCGCCGTCGGCCTCACCGAGGCACAGGCGCGCGAGCAGTACGGCGACGACGTCGCTGTCGGCCAGTTCCCGTGGGTCGCGAACGCGCGCGCCGTCATGCAGGACGAGACGGTCGGCTGGGTCAAGTCGATCCACGAGACGAAGTACGGCGAGCTGCTCGGCCTCGTCATGGTCGGCCCGCACGTGACCGACATGGTCGAGGCGGGCGTGGTCGCAATCGACGCCGAGTCCACGGTCGAGACCGTCGCCGACGGCATGGCGCCGCACCCGACGCTCTCCGAGGCGATCAAGGAAGCCGGCCTCGTCGCGCTCGGGCGGGCGATCCACCTGCCGAACCGGAAGCCGAAGGCCGCCACGCCCGCGTAAGACGTTCGTAAAACGGATCCGGAAAACGCAAGTTTTCGGGTCAGGTGTCGTCTAATTCCGGCAAGGACGTGCCCTCGTCCCTAGGCCCCGGGTGATGCCGCCCGCTCGCCCGGGAGACCTATCGGGAGGAGCCGCTTTTCCGCAGGGGCGGCTCCTCCCTTTTTCTGCTTCGCCCGCTTCGCGCTTCGCGCTCCGCTTTCCGCTCGCAGGGGCGGCGGCCTCGCGGCGCTCGGCCTGCGCGGCTTGGGGCGGAGGTTCGTGTGTCGCGCCCGCGCATGTCGGGCGCGGCGGCGGGGGGTTCGGTAACGTCGCCTTGTCTAGCAAGGGAGGCGACATGGGCATCGTGAACAGGCGCAACGCGGTCGTGGGATGGCTCGTCCTGAAGGTCGGGAAGAAGGCGCTGAAGAAGAAGACCGGCTCGCTCGCGTTCTGGAAACGCGGGAAGAAGGCTTGAGCCTCTTCCGCGCGGCGATCGCCGAGCTCGTCCCGTACGAGCCCGGCAAGCCCGTCGAGGAGGTGCAGCGCGAGCTCGGGCTCGACCGGGTCGTCAAGCTCGCGTCGAACGAGGGGCCGTTCCCGCCGTTCCCGGCCGCGCTCGAGGCGATCGAGCGCGCAGCGCGGGACCTCAACCGCTACCCCGACGGCGGCGTGTACGCGCTCCGCGCGGCGCTCGCGGAGCGGCACGGCGTCCGTCTCGAGGAGGTCGTCGTCGCCGGCGGCGCGGACGGGGTGATCGACCTGCTCTCGCAGGCGACGCTCGATCCGGGCGACGAGATCGTCTGCGGCTGGCCGTCGTTCCCGAGCTACGTCCTCGACGCGCTGAAGCTCGGCGGCGTCCCGGTGAAGGTGCCGCTGCGCGACCACACCTACGACCTCGACGCGCTCCTCGCGGCGATCACGCCGCGCACGAAGCTCGTCTACCTCTGCCACCCGAACAACCCGACCGGCACCGCGAACGGCCGCTCCGAGGTGCTCGCGTTCCTCGACCAGCTCCCGGAGCACGTCCTGTGCGTGCTGGACCAGGCGTACTTCGAGTACATCGACGTCCCGGACTACCCGGACGGGATCGAGGAGGCGTTCAAGGCCGGCAAGCGCGTCGTGGTGCTGCGGACGTTCTCGAAGATCTACGGCCTCGCCGGCCTACGCTGCGGCTACGGGATCGCTCCCGCCGACGTCGTGACCGCGACGAGCAAGGTGCGGCGCGCGTTCGACGTCACGAGCGAGGCGCAGGCGGCCGCGGCTGCCAGCCTCGGCGATCCGGACGAGCTCGCCCGCCGCCGCGCGCTCAACGCTGCGGGGCGCGAGCGGCTCGTGGAGATCCTGCGCGAGCACGGGCTCGACCCCGTTCCCTCGCTCGGCAACTTCGTCTACGTCGAGGTGGGCGGCGGCCGCGACCTCTTCCAGCGGCTGCTCCGCGAGGGCGTGATCGTCCGGCCGCTCGACGGCTTCGGCGCTCCCGACGCGGTTCGCGTCTCCGTCGGGACGCCCGAGGAGAACGAGTTCTTCGCCGCCGCGCTCGGCCGCGTCCTCGTGTCCGAAACGGCTTAGAACCGCCTGGACATGCCCCTTTCGGCGGGTCGTCGCCGGCCGCGCGAGGTGCTAGCGTCCCGCCCGTCGTGCAGGCTTCGTTGCGCCGCCAGCTCGAGCCGCTGAGGCTCCCGGGCTTCCGCTACCTCTTCTACGCCACCCTGGGCTCCAGCCTTGGGACGCTGCTCGCCGCGATCGCGCTCGCGATCGACGTCAAGGACCGGACGAACTCGGGCCTCTGGGTCGGCGGTGTGCTCGTCGTCGAGTTCCTGCCGACGATCCTCGTGGGGCTGCTGCTCGGACCGCTGCTCGACCGGCTGGAGCGGCGCTCGCTGATGATCGCGGCCGACCTGCTGCGCGTCGGCGTCTTCGTCGCGCTGCCGTTCGCCAACAGCGCCGCCACCGTCGTCGCGCTCGCGCTCGTCGCCGGGCTTGCCACGGGCTTCTTCCGCCCGGCGGTCTTCGCGGGCGTCCCGAACATGGTCCCGGAGGACGAGCTGCCGCGCGCGAACGCGATCCTCCAGACCGTCGAGAACGCGAGCTGGGCGGTCGGGCCGCTCGTCGGCGGGCTGCTGACCGCAGCGGCCGGGCCGTCGGCGGCCTACGCGATCAACGCCGCGTCGTTCGTCGTCTCGGCCGCGCTGCTGCGGCGGATCGACCCGCGCGACCTGCAGAGCGAGCGCGCGCTCACCCGCGGCCACTGGCGTGACCTCCAGGACGGGTTCGCGTCCGTGATGCGCTCGCGGCCGCTCCTCGCCGTGCTCGTCGCGTGGGGAGTCGCCTCGCTCGGGATGGGCGGCGCGAACGTCGCGGAGGTCTTCCTCGCCAAGAACACGTTCAGCGCCGGCGACCTCGGCTACGGCCTGCTCTACAGCGCGATCGGCGCCGGGCTCGTCCTCGGCAGCGCGTGGAGCCCGGGCGTCCTCGAGCGGCTCGGCCCGGCGGGCGCGTACGGGCTTGCGCTCGCGGTCATGGCCGTCGGCTACCTCTCGACGGCGCTGAGCCCGAACGTCTGGGTCGCGGGCGTCACCTGCGCCGTCGCCGGGATCGGGAACGGCCTCGCCGTCGCCTGCAACGCGCTCCTCGTCCAGCGGAGCACCGTCGACGCGATGCTGGGGCGCGCGCTGACGTTCGTGATGAGCGCGACGTACGTCCTCGTCGGTGTCGGCACCGGCGTCGGGGGAGCGCTGCTGCACCAGGTCGGCGCGAGGTGGATCTGGGGCGCCGCGGCGGGCTGTCTCGCGCTCGCGTCGTTTGCGGGCTACGGGATCGCACGCGGGCTCGAGGAGCCGGCGCTCGACGTCGGCGCCGCCGCACCCGCCGCGCACTAGAGTCCTCCGCGGTGGCCGGCCGCCGCGACTGGACACGGGAGACCCTCGCCGCCGGCGTCCGAGACGGCGACCGGCGCGCGCTCGCGCGGGCGATCACGCTCGTCGAGAACCGCGACGCGCTCGCCTACGACGTCGTCGCCGACCTCTACCCGCACACCGGCGGCGCCTACGCGGTCGGCGTCACCGGGCCGCCCGGCGTCGGCAAGTCCAGCCTGATCTCCGCGCTCGTCCGGCTCGTCCGCGGCGACGGGACGGAGGTCGGCGTCGTCTCTGTCGACCCGTCGAGCCCGTTCTCGCAGGGCGCGCTCCTCGGCGACCGCATCCGCCTCACCGACCACTTCCTCGACCCCGGCGTCTTCATCCGCTCGATGGGGACGCGCGGCCACCTCGGCGGCCTCGCCGAGGCGACCCTGCAGGCGCTCCTCGTCCTCGACGCCGCCGGGAAGGAGCTCGTCTTCCTCGAGACCGTCGGCACCGGCCAGAGCGAGGTCGAGGTGATCGGCATCGCCGACACCGTCCTGCTCGTCCTCATGCCCGGCTCCGGCGACTCCGTCCAGGCGCTGAAGGCCGGGATCATGGAGATCCCGGACGTGATCGCGATCAACAAGATGGACCACCCGCAGGCGAAGACGATGCTCAACGAGGTGCGGTCGATCCTGGCGCTCGGCCACGGCGGCGACTGGAGCCCGCCGATCGTCCTCACCGAGGCGACTCGCGGCGAGGGCGTCCCCGAGCTGTGGGCGAAGATCGGCGAGCACCGCGCCTACCTCGAGTCGTCCGGCGAGCTCGAGCGGCGGCGGCGCGCCAACCTCGCCCGCGAGGTCTTCGCGGTCGCGTCCGCGCGCGCGGGCCAGCACCTCGAGCAGGCGGTCTCCGGCGACGCCGAGCTGCAGCGGCTGCTGGCCGAGGTGCAGGAGCGGGAGCTCGACCCGCTGAGCGCGGTCCGCGAGATACTCGAGAAGGTGTTCCGGATCCACGATGAGCGCACCCGGGCTTCCTGAGATCGAGCAGGCCCGCGCGCGCCTCGAGGGCGTCGCGCGCGTCACGCCGGTCTACCGCTCCGAGACGCTCTCGCGGCTCGTCGGGCGCGAGGTGCACCTGAAGGCGGAGAACCTCCAGCGCACCGGCTCGTTCAAGATCCGCGGCGCCTACAACACGATCTCGCAGCTCAGCCCCGAGCAGCGGGGCGCCGGCGTCGTCGCGGCGAGCGCCGGCAACCACGGCCAGGCCGTCGCGTGGGCGGCGCGCGAGGTGGGCGCGGGGGCGCGGATCTTCATGCCGCAGGACTCGCCCATGGCGAAGGTCGAGGCGACCGGCAGCTACGGCGCCGAGGTCGAGCTGACCGGCCCCGCGATCGAGGAGGCGCTCGAGGCGGCGCAGCAGTACGTCGCCGAGAGCGGCGCGACGTTCGTCCACCCGTTCGAGGACGAGCGAGTGATCGCCGGCCAGGGGACGATCGGGCTCGAGCTCGCGGAGCAGCTCGACGAGCTGGAGACCGTGCTGATCCCGATCGGCGGCGGCGGGCTCGCCTCCGGCATCTCGCTCGCGCTGCGCGCGGTCAGGCCGGGCCTTCGGATCATCGGCGTGCAGGCCGAGGGGACGCTGCCGGGCGGCTCGGGCTACACGATCGCCGACGGGATCGCGGTGAAGCACCCGGGCGAGCTGACGATGTCGATCCTCGACGAGACGCTCGACGAGATCGTCTCCGTGACCGACGAGCAGATCTCGGAGGCGATCGTCCTCCTGCTGGAGCGGACGAAGCTCGTCGTCGAGGGTGCGGGCGCCGTCGGCGTCGCTGCGCTGCTGGCCGGGCGTGTCGGCGGCGCGGGGCCGGCGGGCGTGCTCCTCTCCGGCGGGAACATCGACGCGTCGCTCCTGATCCAGGTGATGCGGCGCGGGCTCGCGGTCGGCGGGCGCTTCCTCGTCCTGCGCACGAGCGTCCCCGACCGGCCGGGCCAGCTCGCCGAGCTGCTCCGCCTGCTCGCGACGCAGCGGGTCAACATCGTCGAGGTCGCGCACCAGCGCGAGGCGGCGGGCGTCCCGGTCGGGCACACCGGAGTCGAGCTCACGCTGCTGACGCGGAACCGCGAGCACTGCGACGAGCTGATCGCGCGGCTCCGCGAGTGGGGCTACGCGGTCGAGCGGCTCGATTGACCCGCTCGTTCGCGGAGCTGCCCGCCCTCGTCGAGGAGCTGCTCGGGGAGCACGACCGCGTCGCGCTCATCTACTTCGACGCGTTCGCCTGGCGCTTCGCCGAGCGGCACGCCGGCCACCCGCTGCTCGCGAACGCGACCGTGGAGAAGTGGTCGGCGCAGTTCCCGTCGACGACGACCGTCCACACGACGACGATCCACACCGGCCTGCCGCTCGCGGAGCACGGGCTGTACGAGTGGCACGTCTACGAGCCGCGGCTGAACCGGATCATCACGCCCCTCTGGTTCTGCTTCGCCGGCGACGACGAGCGGGACACGCTCCTCGCCGCCGGGCTCGATCCGGCCGAGGTCTTCCCGTGGCCGTCGCTGTACGAGCGGCTGCCGGTGCCGAGCCACGTGGCGATGCCACAACGGATCGGCTCGTCGCCGCCGAGCGGCCGCCTTCTCGCGGGCGCGACCGTCCACGACTTCTCGAGCCCGCAGGAGGGCGTCGCCACGCTCGCGCGGGCGCTCGCCGCCGAGGAGCGCGCGTACGGGACGCTCTATCTCCCGGACGTCGACTCGTTCATGCACATGCACGGCCCGGACGCGCCGGCTGTGCCGCTCGCCGTCGAGGCGACCCTCAGCGCGATCCGGCAGGGGCCTTGGCCGGAAGGGACGCTCGTCCTCGTCACGTCCGATCACGGCATGGCCGCGATCTCGCCCGAGCGGACTACCTACCTCAACGTCCTCTGGCCCGAGCTCGCCGGCCATCTTGCGCAGGGGGCCGACGGGAAGCCGCTCGCGCCCGCCGGCTCGGCGCGCGACCTGTTCCTGCACGTGCTCCCGGACCGGGTCGACGAGGTGCACGCCGAGCTGGCCGGACGGCTCGAGGGCGTCGCGGACGTTCGCCGCACCGACGACGGCCTCTTCCCGGAGATCGGCGATCCCCTACGGACGCGGCTCGCGCCGCTCGTCGTCCTGCCGCATCCGGGCGAGGCGGCCTACTGGCTCGACCCGCCGCGCTTCGAGCAGCGCTTCCTCGGCCAGCACGGCGGCCTGAGCGCGGACGAGATGGAGATCCCGCTCGTCAGCTTCGTCGCCTGACCACGCGCAGCGTCGCGACCATCCCGAGCGCGCGGTGACCGGCGAGCGAGCACCAGAGCACGTAGCGCCCCGGAGCGAGCTTCACGAGCTTGTCCTCGACGCCGCCGGGCTGGTCGGTCGCCCAGGCGTAGACGGCGCCGCCGCCGGACTGCTGCAGGCGGAGGTCGTGCGCGTCCTCGCCGAAGTTGACGAGCTCGACGATCGCCCGGCCCGACGGGAGCGTCGCGCGCGAGAGCGTCAACGTGAACTCGCGCGCGACGACCTGCACGCGCGCGGGCGGGGGAGGAGCTGCCGCGATCACCGCAGCAGCGTCGGCTGCTGGAACGACGAAGCGCCGGGGATGACCTTCGCCGGATCGCCGCCCAGCCACTGCGCGATGAGCGCCGCGTAGAGGCCGCGGAAGTCGGCGGTGGCGACGAGGTTGCCCTGCTGGTCGAGGCCGCTCTGCAGCCCCGGGTACTGACCGATCATCCCGCCGTTCACGCGCGTCCCGATGAGGAAGCCGGCGCCGGCCGCGCCGTGGTCGGTCCCGGCCGAGCCGTTCTCCTGCGCGCGCCGGCCGAACTCCGACCAGACGTGGACGAGGACGCGATCGGCGAGGCCGCGTTGCTCGAGGTCGCGTTGGAACGCCAGCAGCGAGTCCATCGTCAGCTTGAGGCCGGTGGAGAGCGGCTGCGCCTGCCCGGCGTGCGTGTCGTACGCGCCGGGCGCGGTGATCGAGACGACGCGCACGGGCAGCCCCGCCTGGAGCATGGCCGCGAGGCCCGCGAGCCGCTGCGGGAACGGGTCGTTCGACGCCGGGTACGGCACCTTCGTGCCGAGCTGCTGGAACGTCGCCAGCTGCGCGCGGATCTGCTGCGACTGCCGCGCCGCCCGCGCCGCCTGGGCGAGACCGGGGTCGGCGGAGAGCGTCTTCGGCGACGCGAGCGCGCCGAGCGCCTCCAGCATCTGCACCTCGAGCGGGAAGACGCCGTAGCGCGAGTCGGAGAAGCTGTACCGCGTCGGGCTGTCGAGGGCCGCGACCGGCATCGTCGCCGTCGCGAGCGACGGGCCGAGGGTCGTGTCGAGCGAGAGCCCCTGCAGCGGGTTGTCCGCTGAGCCGACGGTGTCGAGCCAGCGCCCCAGCCAGCCGGTGCGGAGCTGCGGGTCGGTGGCGCCGACCTCCCAGTAGTGACGGGAGGTGAAGTGCGACTGGTCGGGGTGGTCGTAGCCGACGGCCGGCAGGGCGGCGACCTTCCCCTCGCCGAAGAGCGTCGCGAGCGAGGCGGCCGACGGGTGCCAGTAGAGGCGCGGGTCGGGCGCGAACGCGGTCGCGCCGGTCGGGTCGAGCTTGAGCGACGGCCGGTACTTCGTATAGAGCGGGTCGCCGGCCGGGAAGAGCAGCGAGAGCGTGTCGACGCCGCCGGCGAGGAAGACGGACAGCAGCACCGGCTGGGCCGCGGGCGCGGCGGCGAGCGCCTCCTCGATCGCGCGCGGCGAGAGCGCTGCGCCTCCGAAGACCGAGAGCGCGACGCCGCTCGCGCCGAGCAGGAACGAGCGGCGCGACATCCCGGTCCCGGCCGGGAGCGGCATCCCCGGCTCGAGCTCGGGTAGGCCGCGGCCCGCCTCGGCGATCGCGCGCCGGACGAGGTCGGTGCGGTTGCAGTCGTTGCAGCTCATGCGGCCTGGAGCTCCGGCGAGACGGCGATCAGCTGCCGCAGGGCGTTCTCGACGACGTGCGGGTTCGCGACCTGCTGCGCCGAGTCGGCGAACGCGACGAGCGCGTGCTGCGTCGTCGGGAGCAGACTCGGCTCGGCGAAGAGGTGGAGCGCGGCCGCGAGCAGGTCGGTCGCCTTCTTCCGCGGCGCGGTCACCCGCTCGTCGAGCCGGTAGGGCGTCAGCGCCTTCGCCGCGATGAACCAGCGGGCGCGGAAGGTCGAGGTGTCGAGCCAGCGCGTGTCGTCCCAGCCGGACACGTCCGGCGGGTAGAAGAGGCGCTGCCCGCTCTGGGCGGCGAGCTGCATCCAGGTCGTCCCGTCCACCGGCGACTGCAGCGCGCGCATCAGGCCTGCCTGGTAGACGACCGGCGGCTTGACCAGGCGAGGCCCCGTGTAGAGCTGCGGGTGCCGGAGGATCGCGCGCACGACCGGCTGGATCTGGTGGTCCTGGACGTAGATCCGGACGAGCGCGTTCAGTGTCGCCGCGTCCGGCGGGACCGGGACGAAGTAGCTCCAGAGCTTCGTGACGAAGAAGGCCGGGTGATCGGGGTGCGTGACGCAGAGCCGCACGGAGTCGAGGAAGTCGAAGTTGCCCGCCTGCCCGAAGACCGTCTTCACGCCGGTGTCGTGCTGGAGCGGGTTGAACGCGAAGCCCGTCAGCCCGAGGCCCTGCTGGTAGCTCGCCGTCCAGCCGGTGAGCGAGCGCGCCTGCTCGCGCACGTCGGCCTCGGTGTAGCCGTTCGAGGCGCCGAGCGAGAAGAGCTCCATCATCTCGCGCGCGTAGTTCTCGTTCGGCGCGCGCTTCGTGTTGCGGATCCCGTCGAGCCAGACGAGCATCGCCGGGTCCTCCGTCATCGCGAGGAACAGGTTCCGGAACGAGCCGAGGGCGCCGATCCGCATCGTCTGGTTCTGCTGCAGCATCAGCTTCTGCGACCCGACCTTCTGGTTCGAGGTCGCGAACCAGTCGTGCCAGATCAGCGTCATGCGCTCGACCAGTGGCTGATTGCCGCGCACCATCCGGTCGAGCCACCAGAGGTGGTCATGGCCGTACGCGTCGTCGGGGGCGAGCGGGAGGCCGCGGTCGCTCGGCTCGGGCCCGACCGCCGCGAACGCCGGCGGGTGGAGGAGGGCGTCCACCGCGCCGTCGAGGCCGAGCGCCGCGAGCTTCTCCGCCTCGCCGTGGCGCGGCCCGAAGCCGGCCCGCCAAAGGAGCCGCTGGGCCTGCTCGACGCCGAACGGCCCGGCGTAGACGGGGGTTGCCACTGGAGGAGATCTTCGACGCCCCGGGGGAGCCGAAGGTAAATCCGCGGTAAAACTCGCGAATGCTCGTCTGTCCCGTCTGCGGGCAGGACAACCCCGAGATCGCGCGCTTCTGCCTCTCGTGCGGCGCGTCGCTGTCGAGCGAGCCGCGCCGGGAGGAGCGCAAAGTCGTCTCGGTGCTCTTCGCCGACCTCGTCGGCTTCACGTCGCGCGCGGAGGCGCTCGACCCGGAGGACGTGCGTGCGCTGCTCGCGCCGTACTGGGAGCGGCTGCGCGCGGAGCTCGAGCGCTACGGCGGCACCGTCGAGAAGTTCATCGGCGACGCCGTGATGGCGCTCTTCGGCGCGCCGGTCGCCCACGAGGACGACCCGGAGCGCGCGGTCCGCGCGGCGCTCGCCATCCGCGACTGGGCGCGCGGCGAGGACGACCTGCAGGTGCGGATCGCCGTCAACACCGGCGAGGCGCTCGTCCTGCTCGGCGCTCGGCCCGCGGAGGGCGAGGGCATGGCCGCGGGCGACGTGGTCAACACGGCGGCGCGACTCCAGTCCGCGGCACCCGTGAACGGCGTCCTCGTCGGCGAGACGACCTACCGCGCGACGCGGGACTCGATCGTCTACGAGGAGCGCGAGGCGGTGGACGCGAAGGGGAAGGCGGAGCCGATCCGGGTCTGGGAGGCGCTCGAGGCGCGGTCGCGGTTCGGCACAGACGTCGAGCAGCAGACGCTGCTCCCGCTCGTCGGCCGCCGCCGCGAGCTCGACACGATGCTCGGCGCGCTCGAGCGCGCGCGGCGCGAGCGCGAGCCCCAGCTCGTCACGCTCGTCGGCGTCCCCGGCATCGGCAAGTCGCGCCTCGTCGCCGAGCTCTTCCAGACGCTCCGCGGCGGCACCGATCTCATGTACTGGCGCCAGGGCCGCTCGCTCCCGTACGGCGACGGCGTGAGCTACTGGGCGCTCGTCGAGATGGTGAAGGCGCAGGCGGGCATCCGCGAGAACGACTCGGAGAGCGACGCGGAGGCGAAGCTGCTGGCGAGCATCGCCGCGCTCGTGCCCGACGACGAGCGCGAGTGGGTGGCGGAGCATCTCCTGCCGCTCGTCGGCCTCGGCGCCGAGACGCCGCGGTACGGGCAGAGCTTCCCGGCGTGGCGGCGCTACTTCGAGCGACTCGCCGAGCAGCGGCCGCTGATCCTCGTCTTCGAGGACCTCCACTGGGCGGACGACGGGCTGCTCGACTTCGTCGACCACCTCGTCGAGTGGTCGGCCGGCGTGCCGTTGCTCGTCCTCGCCACCTCGCGGCCGGAGCTGCTCGACCGGCGGCCCGGCTGGGGCGGCGGGAAGCTGAATGCGGCGACGCTTGCACTGACGCCGCTCGCCGACGACGAGGCGGCGCAGATCATCCAGGCCGTCCTCGAGCAGAGCGTCCTCCCGGCGGAGACGCAGCAGGCGCTGCTCGAGCGCGCCGGCGGCAATCCCTTGTACGCGGAGCAGTTCGCGCGGCTCTACCTCGAGCGGGGCAGCGCCGACGACCTGCCGTTGCCCGAGACGGTGCAGGGGATCGTCGCCGCGCGCCTCGACGGGCTCGCGGCCGAGGAGAAGCAGCTCGTCCAGGACGCGGCCGTGTTCGGGAAGGTCTTCTGGGCGGGCGCGGCCGCGGCGCTCTCCGGCGTCGAGGGGGCGGCCGCCGGGCGCGCGCTCCACGCGCTCGAGCGCAAGGGCCTCGTCCGCCGCGAGCTCAGGTCCTCGGTCACCGGGGAGGAGGAGTACGCGTTCCGGCACGTCCTCATCCGCGACGTCGCCTACGGCCAGATCCCGCGTGCCGCCCGGGCCGACCGGCACCTGCGCGCCGCCGACTGGATCGAGTCGCTCGGCCGGCCCGACGACCACGCGGAGCTGCTCGCGCACCATCTCGGCTCGGCGCTCGAGCTCCGACGCGACGACGCCGTTCTCACCGGCCGCGCCCGCGCGGCGCTCTGGCGTGCGGCCGAGCGTGCCCTCGAGCTCAACGCCTGGAGCGGGGCGCTCCGCTTCGCGACGGCCGCGCTCGCGCTCTGGCCGGAGGACGACCCGGCGCGAGCCTACGCCGTCGCGGCGCGAGCGCGTGCCGCGAACGTCGTCGAGGGCGATCTTCCGGGGCTCTCACCTGCGATCGAAGCGCTCGAGCGGGCCGGCGACCCCGAGGCGGCCGCCGAGCTCGCGGCCTTCGCCGCGAATGCGGCCTGGAGCGCGAATCAGCGGGACGAGGCCGACCGGCTGATCGAGCGGG
>JAFAIV010000324.1 GCA_019236545.1 Actinomycetota bacterium
GCGACCGGCTGGGCCCCCGCGGGCACGGGCGGCGCAGGCGGCGGCACGAACGGCTTCCGCCGCGTCCGCACGCGCAGCTCGAGCGGCTCGAGCACCGGCGGCCCCGCGTCGTGGACGCGCTGCGCGTCGAACGGCGTGTCGACGACGAGGTCGAGCGCCGCGCGCATCTCGCCGCCGAGCGCGCTCCAGACGTCCGCCAGCGCGCGCTCCTTCCGCGGCGGGTGCGCGACGTGGACGAAGACGTGCTGCGGCTGGTCGGCGAGCGACGGCGCGAGCACCTCCTGGTCGAGCACCTCGGCCCGCAGGAAGCAGGCGAGGAGCGACGAGAGGAGCCGGTGCTCGTCCTCGGGCCGCTGCGTCCAGACGCTGACGAGGTACGAGAGCTTGTACCGGCGCGCGGGAGGCCGCCGGCCGACGACGCGGCCGGTCTCGTCCCGCACGACCTCCGGCTGCACCTCGCGCCGCTCGACGTCCTCGCGGACGTCGTACAGGTAGAGGTTGACCGTCGGGACGCTGCGCCGCGAGGCCCAGTCCTTCGTGGGTGCCTCGAAGCTCAGCTCGATGCCCGCGTCGGGAAGCGCGTCCCGCCGGACGAGCGCGCGGAGGGACTCGTCGACGTCCTGGATCACGAGCTAGATCAGGCCCTCGCGGAGCGCGAACGCGACCGCCTGCGAGCGGTTGCGCACGCCGAGCCGGGTCGTGACCGCGTGGATCACGTTCTTGATCGTCCGCTCGGAGTAGCAGAGCTCCTTGGCGATCTCGCCGGTGTCGAGGCCGTCGGCGACGAGCCGGAGGACGTTCGCCTCGCGGTCGGTCAGGCCGGCGACGGTGAGGCCGCGCGGCGAGAGCACCTGGCGCTGCAGGCGGCCGATCTGGCCGAGGAGCCGGCCGAGCAGGTCGCTCGGGACGCGCCCTTCGCCGGCCGCGACGCCGCGCACGCAGTGGAGCAGCGCGCTCGCGGTCGCCTCGGAGCGGCGCAGGAACCCGCCCGCCCCCGCCTCGACCGCGGCGAGCAGCCCGCGCTCGTCGATCTTCGTCACGACGACGACGGAGCCGGCGCCGCGCCGCTGCGCGGCGCGCAGGATCCGGACCGCGTCCTCGTCGACCTCCTCGGAGACGACGAGGGCGACCGTCGCCTCGTCCTCGTCGCCGGCGGCCAGCCGGATGCCGGGCGCGACCCGCAGCTCGGCGGCGATCCCCGCTTCGGAAATCGGATCCCGCGCGTGGATCGCGACGACGATGTCCGACATGCCCTGTCTCCTCTCCCCGGTGTGCACGATCGCTTGCGTCGCGGACTGTCCCACAGGCCACTTTCCGCAGACTTGACGCGGACTTGACGGGCAACGCGGATTGCCCTTTCGTCCACCCGCGCGCGCGTCGTCCGCGCGCCCGCTCCCGCGTAGCGTCCGTCGCATGGCGGCCTCGCTGTCGCAGCTGCCCGAGGGCCTGCCCGTCGATCCCGGCGGCGTCGTCGAGACGACCGTCCGCGTCCACAACGGCTCGGACACCGTCGACCGCTTCGTCCTCGAGGTGCTCGGCGAGCCGTGCGCCTGGGCGACGTTCGACCCGCCGGAGCTCGCGCTCTTCCCGGGCGCGGCCGGCACGGCGACGCTCCGCTTCGCGCCGCCGCGGGTCTCGTCGACCGCTCCCGGCCCGGTGCCGTTCGGCGTGCGCGCGCGCTCGCTGGAGCAGGACGGCGCGACGGTCGCGGTCGAGGAGGGCTCGCTCGAGGTCGCGCCGTTCTACGAGACGGCCGTCGAGGTGATGCCGCGCACGTCGCGCGGCAGCCTGCGCGGGAAGCACCAGCTCGCGTTCGACAACCGCGGCAACACGACGGTCGTCGGCGTCGTCGGCGCCGCGAGCCCGGAGTCGATGCTCTCGTTCGGCGTCCACCCGCAGGAGTTCGTGGCGCCGCCGGGGACCGCCGTCTTCGCGACCGTCAAGGTGCGGCCGAAGGACAAGAGCCTGCGCGGCGTCCCGCAGATGCACCCGTTCACGCTGCGCGTCGAGAGCGAGGGCGCGCCGCCGGCCGTCACGAACGCCTTCCTCCTCCAGGAGCCGGTCGTGCCGCGCGGGCTCATCCCGCTCGTGGTCGCCCTCGCGATCGCCGCGGCCGTCTACTTCCTCGCGCTGAAGCCGAAGCCGGCGCCGACCGCGAAGGCGCTCGCCGCGTCGCAGGCCCAGGCGCAGGCGAAGCAGGCGGACGCGACCGCCGCCGCGGCGTCCGCGCAGGCCGCGGCCGCGACGAAGAGCGCGGCTGCGGCCCAGAGGGCGGCCGCGAAGGCCGGCGCCGAGGCGAAGGCCGCGAAGGCGCAGGCAAAGGCGACGCAGAAGCAGCTCGCGGCCGCGGAGGCGGCGCCGAAGAGCACGCCGTACAGCGTCCGCCTCGTCCTCGACTGCCCGCCGACGTGCTCGACGAAGCTGACCGTCCCGAAGGAGCACGAGCTCTCGCTGACCGACGTCGTGTTCGGCAACCCGCTCGGCGACACCGGCCTCGTGACGCTCGCGCGCGACGAGGAGGTGCTCTTCGTCGAGGGCCTGAAGACGTTCAGCGACCTGCCGCTCCACTTCGGCACGCCGCTCGTCGTCGGCGCGAAGCACTCGCTGATCCTGAAAGCCGAGTGCAAGAATGCGGCGCCGGAGTCGGGCGGCGAGGCCGCGTCCTGCACGCCGGCCGCCTACGTCACGGGGACGATGGCGGCGCTGCCGCCGCCGGCGGCGTCGACGAAGAAGCCGAAGGCGCGCTAGAGCAGGTCGGCCCTAGCGGTACGGGTTGGACGGATCTTGGGCGTCCCACTCGAGGTTGCCCTTGATCTCGTCCACCTCGACGGGCGCTGCCAGCGCGGCTTCCCGGGGCGCGTTGGCGTACTGCGTCCCCGCCGACGAGATGAGCGAGCTGTTCGCGTACTGGCTCGCCGGGGCCTGGGACGTAGACGTAGGAGGTGGCGCGGTGGTCGGGGGCGCGACGCTGCTCGTGTTCTGGTAGTCCGAGCCGGGGGGCTTCGGCGCCCGCGCCATGACGTCCGACAGCTTGCCCCAGTGCTGCTGCTTCTCCTCGGAGGCGTACTCGGACATCGCCCCGCGATCGTGACCGCTACGACGACGTCGGCGCAACGCGCCCGGGGCCGGTCGGAAGGGCAGCGGCTCCTGCCCCTTCGGGCACACACGTCGCGGGCTCGAAGAGCGTCGGCTCCGCGAGCAGCAGGTCGGCGGGCACGGGCGGATTGAAGTGGAAGCCGCTCACCCAGAGGCCCGCCAGATCGACGCCTCTCGCGAGGAGCTCGACGAGGACCTGGCGCGTGTGCCGGATCCCGGGCTGGTAGTGGCCGCTGAAGTCGGAGATCTCATCGAGGTAGACGCGCTCGCGGTCGATCCGGAAGCGGAGGATGCCGGCGGCCGCGACGGGCCCGGCGGCGACGAAGCTGGAGTGGTGGAACCAGTACGGCCCGGCGGCCTCCGCGGCCTGGTCGGCCATGTAGATCGTCCCCCTGCCGGTCATGACGAAGATCCCGCCGTCGTCTGGCTCGCCGACCGCGTTGCAGAGGACGCGCATCGCCGCAGCGACCTCGGGCCGGAGGGGCGAGCCGCCCCAGAGCAGCGCCCCGTCCTCGGCGAAACCCACCTCGTAACGCCTCCGCTCCGCCTTCGCCGTGACGAAGCGGACCTGCTTCTCACGGAGCGGGTCCTCCGGCGGCCGCCACGTCATCCGTGGCGCGCGGGCGGGCGCGACGGCCATCGCCGTCAGGCCTCGTAGCGGCTCGAGATCGTCCTGTAGACGTCCCCGGGACGCGGCGCGGCGTCGCGCGCGGCCGCCGGGGGCGCCGGAGAGTTCTGGTACCCACCGGACGAGCCGGCCCGAGCCGGCGGCGCTGCGTCGGGGGTCGCGGCGCGCTGCTGCGCCTCGAAGGCGATCCGGTGCGCCTCGAGGCGGGCGACGGTCTGCTCGGCCGACTCGTTCTGGTAGCCCGACGGCGGGATCGGGGACACAGGCGCGGGCGCAGGCGCCGCGTCGGGCCTCGCGGCCGCGACTCGAGCGGCATGCTCGGCGTCCAGACGCGCGCTCATCTCCGGCGACTCGTTCGCGTACGGGATGCGCGGCCCCATCGGAGCCGGCGGCCCGGATGCAGGCTGGCGGGCAGGCAGGGGACGTCCGCCGGGCATCGCGTCCGGCCCGGGCACCATCGCGCTGTTGGCGTAGCCGGGCGACGCCGGCACGAGCTCGGTTGGCGCCGGCGCTCCCCGCACGCCGCCGACCCGTGTTCCGCGGGGCGGCACGGTGCCGGGCGGCCGGACGTCCGGCTCTTGCTCGAACGACGACACGTCCTCTGCAGCGTCGCCTTCGGCTCGGTGTCGCGGCAAGAGCATCCGGCCGTCCGCAGGGGCAGCCCGGGCTGCCCTTCAGCGCAGCCGTTGCTCGACGAGCGTCCGGGCCGCCGCGGGATCCCCAGCCTCGTCGGGGAGCGTCGCGCTTCCCATCGCGGCCGTCACCTCCGCGTCGACGAAGCCGGGGTGCTCCGGCGCCGCGTCGGTGAGCAGCCAGAACTCCCCGGCCTCGACGCGGTAGGCGCTCTCGCCGCCCAGCCGCGCCGCGAAGCGGCGCAGGAGCTCGTCGCGCGCGGCCCGTCCGTGGGCGCGCGCGTACGCGTCGAGCCCGCGCAGCTCCACGAGCGTCAGCACGGACGGCGGCGCCCCCGGTCGCGTCGCCGGCGCGAGGTCTGCGTCGAGCGCCCGCCGGTTCCCGAGCCCGGTGAGCGGGTCGCGCCGCTGCGCCCGGCGCGCCGTCCGCGGCCCGGCGGCGAGCTTCGCGAGCACGAGAATCTGGGCCGCGATCAGGAACGTCCGCGCCGCCGGGAACCCTCCCGGCAGGTAGTGGAAGATCGCGCCGAGCTGGATCGCGATCGTGAGGATGACCACCGCCTGCGGGAGCAGCGCCGTCCGCCAGTCGTCCGAGCCGACGCGGCGCGCCTGCCCCGCCGGGATCCACGCCGCGGCGGCGACGAGGAAGTGCGCCGCGGGCCAGCCGGCCGTGAGGAAGTCGCTCGCCGTCCCGGTCGGCGACGTGGTCGCCCAGACGGAGTCGATCCCGACGAAGAGCACGAGCCCCGCCGCGAGGACGGCCCACGAGCGACCCGGCTTGAAGCCGCTGAGCGCGAAGACGGCCAGGACGGCGCCCATCAGGAGCACGTCGAGGATCGGGTAGGCGAGCGTCACGACCTCCTTCGCGAGCGAGTCGTGGTTCCGGTCGAGCGCCGGCTGGAAGACGACGAGGAGCCCGAGCGCGGCGACGAGCATCGCCGCCTGTAGCCCCTCGAGCCAGCGCGCCGGCTCCGGCTTCGGAAAGCGCGCCGAGACGAGC
>JAFAIV010000389.1 GCA_019236545.1 Actinomycetota bacterium
TGGCCGTCCGGCTCGGGCGCCTGCTCGAGGAGAACCGGGAGCGGCTCGCCCAGCAGGGCGCGCTGCTGCGGGCGGCGCAGGCGCTGTCGAGCGAGCTCGAGCTGCCGGCCGTGCTGCAGCGGCTCGCGGATCAGCTCGCCGAGCTCCTGGGTGCGGACGCGGCGGACTGCTACCTCTTCGACCGCGAGACCGGCGTCCTGCGCTGCGCCGCGATCCACGGCTTCGACCGCTCCCTCCTCGGCTTCGAGTTCCCCGCAGGGCGCGGCCTCGCGGGCCTCGCGATCCGGGAGGGGCGGCCGTTGATCGACAGCGACTACGACGCGATTCCCGACCCGGTCCCGCACCCGGCGTACGACGGCTTCACCGACGTGATCTGCGCGCCGATGCGCTGGAGCGACGAGGTGCAGGGCGTGCTCGGGGTCGGCCGCCGCAGCGGCCGGCGCTTCGACCGGCGCGACGCGGACGTGCTCGAGGCGTTCGCCGGCCTCGCCTCGCTCGCGTTGCGGAACGCGGAGACGTACACGCGCAGCTCGCGGCAGGCCCGCGTCCAGCGCGGCTTCTACCGGATCGCGTCCGTGCTCGGGCAGTCCCTCTCCCGCGCGGCGACGCTGGAGGCGGTTGCGCAGGCGGCGGCGGAGGCGCTCGGCGGCGCGTCGGCGGCGGTGCTCGTCCGCTCCGGCGGGCGGCTGCAGGCGGTGGGGACGCACGAGCTCCCGGAGTCGCTGCGCGAGCTGCTCGCGCGCGGCGTCGACGAGGGCGGGGGCGCGGTCGCGCGCGCCGCGCTGCAGGGGCGAGTGCTCGCGTCGCCCTCGCTCACGGAGGACGACCGCCTGCCGGAGGAATGGCGTCGGTGCGCCGCCGAGGCCGGCTACCGCTCGCTCCTCTCCGTGCCCGTGGACTCGCCGCGCGAGAGCGGCGGCAACCTCGTGCTCATCTTCTTTCCGGAGGAGCGGACGTTCTCCGACGACGACCTCGAGCTCGCGCGCCACCTCGCGGACGCGACGCGCGGCGCGCTCGAGCGCGCGGAGCTGTTCGAGGCGGAGCGCAGCGCCCGGGCGCTCGCGCAGCAGCTGACCCGCACGGGCCGCCTGCTCACGAGCGAGCTCGACCCGGCCGCCGTCCTCGACGAGGTCGTGTCGCAGGCGCCGGAGCTCGTGAACGCGGAGGCCTGCGCGATCCGGCTGCTCGAGGGCGACGACCTCGTGGTCACCGCGGCGGAGGGTCGCGGCGCCGCGGAGGCACTCGGCACGCACAGCCCGGCAGCGGCGTGGCTCTCCGGCGACGTGCTCCAGTCCGGCGGCCCCGTCTCGCTCCCGTCCGCCGGCGAGGACGCGCGGCTGCGCGAGCTCGACCCGATGCTCGCGGTCGGCCACGCGGCCTTCCTCGGCGTCCCGCTCGCCGGCGCCGAGGGCACTCCGGCCGGTGTCCTCGCCGTCTACTCGTCGATCCCGCGGCGCTGGCGGGAGGAGGAGATCGAGGCGCTCCAGGCGCTCGCGGCGAGCACGTCGGCGGCCCTCTCGAACGCGGAGCTCTACCAGCGGGTCGCCCTCGAGCGGGAGCGCAGCGTCGCGATCCTCGCCAACATCGCCGACGGCATCGTGGCCGTCGACCGCGACGGCGACGTCGTCCTCTGGAACGCAGCAGCCGAGCGGATCACCGGCATCGCCGGCGCCGACGCGCTCGGCCGCCGCCCGGAGGAGGTCCTCCAGCGCGACCTCGGCACGGGCGACCGGCTCGTCTCGATCATGCGCGGCCGGGAGGAGGTGTTCCTCTCGGTCACCGTCGCCGTGATGCGCGACCCGACCGGCGCCGTCGCGGGCCGGATCTTCGCCTTCCGCGACATCTCCGGCGACCGGCTCGTCGAGCAGGTGAAGTCCGACTTCGTCTCGACGGTCTCCCACGAGCTGCGCACGCCGCTGACGTCGATCTACGGCTTCGCCGAGACGCTGCTGCGGCAGGACGTCCATTTCGGCGAGGACGAGCGGAAGACGTTCCTCGCGTACATCGCGTCCGAGTCGCAACGCCTGACGACGATCGTCGACACGCTCCTGAACGTCGCGCGGCTGGACACGGGCGACCTGCAGGTGAACCTCGCGGACACCGACGTGCGCGAGGTCGTCGACCAGGCGCTCGCGGCGGTGCCGCCGGGCGCGCGCAACGGCCACCGCTTCGTCGTCCATCTCCCGGACGGGCCGCTGCCGGCGCGCGCCGACCCGGAGAAGCTGCGGCAGGTGTTCTCGATCCTCCTCGAGAACGCGCTCAAGTACTCGCCCGGCGGCGGCACGGTCACCGTCGGCGCAGAGCTGAAGCGAGACACGGTCGAGGTCAGCGTCGCGGACGAGGGGATCGGCATCCGCGAGGCCGACCGCGAGCAGATCTTCCGCAAGTTCTACCGGGGCACGGACGCCGAGGAGCGGGCCGGCTCCGGCGGCACGGGGCTCGGCCTCTTCATCGCGCGCGGCCTCGTGACGGCGATGGGAGGGCGGATCTGGGTGACGTCGAACGAGGGCGAGGGCTCGACGTTCGCGTTCGAGCTGCCGGCGTCGCTGGCGACGCGCGAATAGAGCAGTTTCATGCAGGGTATAGCGGCGCAGATGGGGGCAAACGGCACGACCAACGTTCTTGTGATCGACGACGAGGCGCCGATCCGGCTGCTCTGCCGGGTCAACCTCGAAGCGGAGGGGATGCAGGTTCTCGAGGCGGCGGACGGCCCGACCGGGCTCGACCTCGCCCGCGCCGAGCGGCCCGACGTCGTCCTGCTCGACGTGATGATGCCCGGCCTCGACGGCTGGCACGTCGCGCAGCAGCTCCTCGACGACGACCGGACGAGCGAGATCCCGATCATCTTCCTCACCGCGCGGGCCGAGTTCCGCGACCGCGCACGCGGCCTCGACATCGGCGGCGTCGACTACGTGACGAAGCCGTTCAACCCGCTCGAGCTCGCCCCGCTCGTGCGCGACCTCCTGCAGCGGATCGACCGCGGCGAGCGCGACACGCTCCGCGGCGAGAAGCTCGCGGAGCTGCGCGCGCTGATGGAAACCGATTAGCGCGGCCTCAGGAGGGCCGGGACGAACGTTTGTTCCGTCCGACGGGGTGCCTATTCTGACAACATGAAGATGCGACCAGGACTACTGGGAGCGGAATGCCGTCAAGCGGCGGCGCCAGGCGTCTGAGGCTCAAGGAGCTGAACCGCCGCCTCAAGACGACGACGCCTTGCGCGGACTGCGGCGGCCTCTTCCACCCCGTGGCGATGCAATGGGATCACCTGCCCGGCCTCGAGAAAGGCGCGGAGATCAGCAACCTCGTCAAAGC
>JAFAIV010000006.1 GCA_019236545.1 Actinomycetota bacterium
GAGCCGAAGGGCGCCGAGGTGCTGCAGCAGCCGCTCGCGCTCGCGCGGATCCACCAGTACCTCTCGATGGCGATGGCCGCGCTGTTCGCTCGGCAGCAGGACATCTTCGGCGCGCTCGGGCTGGCGCTGAACGCGACCTACGAGCGCAACGGCCACGTCGACGACCTGGAGGAGATCCGCGAGCTGCTGACCGCCGCGCGGGACCTCTGGCGGACGCTTCCGGAGGCCGAGGACGACGCGGAGGCCCGCCTGATCGCGCGCACGAGCTCGCGCCTCATCCACCTCGCCGACGTCCTCTCGGTCACCAGCGGGGCATAGCCCCCTGAGCGTCCACGCCGTCGTCCTCGCCGCCGGCGCGTCGTCGCGGTACGGGGCGTCGCCGCCGAAGCAGGCGGTCCTGCTGCCGCGCGTACTCGACGCGCTCCGCGCGGCGCGCGCGCTCGACGGCGTCCTCGTCGTCCTCGGCGCGCACGACGTCGACGTCGACGCGCCGACGACCCGCTGCGCCGACTGGGAGCGCGGCCCCGGCGCGTCGCTCCGCTGCGGGCTCGCCGCGCTCCCGGAGGACGCGGACGCGGCACTCGTCGTCCTCGCAGACGGCCCCGACCTCGACCCGCGCGCGATCGACCGCGTGGTCGAGGACTGGCGCGCGAAGGGAGGCGACGCGGTCGCCGCGAGCTACGGCGGCGTGCGCCTCCACCCCGTCCTGCTCGCGCGCGCGGCGTGGGCGGACGTCCCGGACGCGGGCGCGCGGGACCTGCCGGCGAGGCTCGTCGCGTGCGACGACCTGCGGCCCCCCGGCGACGTCGACGAGCGCGACTAGTCCAGAGGGATGCGCAGCGCCGCCAGCTTCAGCCGCAGCTCCGGCGGCATCTGCTCGCTGACGGCCTGCCTCACGTACACCCGCAAGCTCTCCTCGAAGCGGTAGCGCTTGCGGCAGTACTCGCACTCGTCGAGATGGGCCTCCGCCTCGATCCGCTCGTCCTCCGTCAGGATGCGGTCGAGGTATGGCTGCATCATCTCCTCGCAGTGCGCGCAGGGGTCCTTCATGAGTCCTCCCCAACCGTCGACTCCGCGAGCTCCCGCTTCAGGATACGCCTGCCCCGGTGCAGCCTCGACATCACCGTTCCGACCGGGATGTCGAGGATCTGGGCCGCGTCCTGGTAGCTGAAGTCGCCGATGTCGACCAGCACGAGCACGTCACGGAAGTCGTGCGGCACCGCCGAGAGCGCCGACACGATGTCGTCTTGCGACAGGCGCTCGACCACGCGTTCCTCGTCCGACGCGCCGCCGTCGCTCTCGGCGAGGCGGTCGTAGAGGAAGTAGTCGTTGGCCTCGAGGGCCTGCGTCTGCGGGGCCCGCTGGTTCCGGCGGCCCCGGTCGATGTTCAGGTTCGTGAGGATCCGCAGCAGCCAGGCGCGCATGTTCGTGCCCGGCGTGTACGAGCGCCAGCTCCGGAACGCCCGCGCGTAGGTCTCCTGCACGAGGTCCTCCGCCTCCTCCCGCGACCCGGTGAGATGCCGGGCGACGCGGTAGACCTGGTCGGCGAGCCCGAGGGCCTCCTCCTCGAAGTGGACGCGGTTGCGCGCCTGCTCGGCGAGCCGCTGCCCCTCTCCGGCCCCGGCTTCCATCGGGGCAACCGTACCAGCGGTCATGCCGAAAGAACGAGACGGCGCCGCGCGGTATTCCGGCTAGAGCTCGCGGAAGCCGCCGCGCGAGAGCCGGTCGAGCAGCGCGTCCCGCGACGTCTTCTCGTCGTCCCAGGAGAGCGTGACCTGGCCCATCAGGTTCGCGTTCGCGTACTCGAGGCCCTCGGTGCCCTCGAGCGTGCCCGCGAGGCGCATCACGCACCTCTCGCAGCGGATCCCGCTCACCTGGATCGTCTCGGTCTGCGTCGCCATCCGGAACGTCAGGCTACCGAGAGCGCGGCGATCTCCACGACGGCCTGCTCCGGCCCGAGCTCGAGCTGGCGCGCCGCCTCCGGACCCGGCCCCACGCGGGCCGCGCGGTCGCGCTCGGCAGCGTACGCGTCGCGGTCCATCGGCTCTGCGACGCCGGCCTCCGACGCCTCGCGGACGAGCCGCTGCACCTCCGCGACGAGGGCGCGCGTCCGCGCGAGCGAGGTCGGCTGGTCCATGACCCGCACCTCGAGCGTCCCGAGCTCGGGCCGCGGCCACGCGTCCCAGTGCCGGCGCGTGCTGTCGCCGCGCGAGGCCGCCTGCCAGTCGTCCCACGAGCGCAGCACGGGAGGCGTCCCGCCGGTCGGCATCTCGAGCAGCCGCTGCGCCCGGATCGACCGCCAGCCGGAGTCCCGGCCCTCCCAGAACGGTGAGTTCACGGACTCCCCGAGCAGGCGCGGCAAGTGCGGGACGACGCCCTCGAACGCGCGCAGGCACGTCTCCGGGGCCGGCACCGACACGTGGACGTGCAGCCCGCAGACGAGCTGCCGGTACAGGCGCGGCCCGAGCTCCTCCGCCATCCGCTGGTAGCGCGGCACCGGGACGATCGGGACGTCCGGCGTCGCCGTCGGGTGCGAGCCGGCCGCCACCACCGCGAGCCCGTGCAGCGCCGCGCGCTCGGCGACCTCCCGCCGCAGCGCGCACAGCTCCGCCTCCGCCTCCTCCGGCGTCGCGACGACCGGCGTCGTCACCTCGACGAACGCCTCCAGCAGCTCCGGCTTGATCCGCTCGCGGGCCTCGCCGAAGACGCGCGTGAAGCCGTCCCGCGCAGGGAGCAGCGTCTCCGCGTCGACCAGCAGCAGCTCCTCCTCGACTCCCAGCGACCACGCGGGCGCGGAGCCGAAGCGGTGGTCGATCACTTGTCGCGGATGCCGTGCACGGGCCGCCCGGCGGCCTCCCACGCGTAGTACGACGCGCTCGGCCCGTAGGTCTGCTCGTACGTGACGACGCGGGGGTTGCGCCCGACCTCCTTCGCGCGCTGCGCGTGCCGCAGGAGGTTCGGGTCGTCGCGCTCCTCCCAGACGAGCACGAGGTGGGCGGCGGTCATGAACTCCGCGACGAAGGAGCAGCCGGGCGCGGGGCACGGGAACGGGTCGGTGCGGACGCAGTACCAGCCCGCGTGGTCGCTCTCGTCGTCCCCGGTCCAGAGCTCCTCGTCGACGTCGGGGTCGGTTGCCTCGACCACGCCGGCGCGGCCGAGCCGAATCTCCTCCCGCTCCACGGCGCAACGGTAGCCGCAGGGCAAGGGGGCCGGTCAGCAACGCGGAGAGAGAGGCTCCCGCCCGAGCGTGACGGTGAGAGCGATGCGCTTGCTGCCGCGGATCAGGCCGAGCTTCAGCGGTTCGCCCGGCTTCTTCTGGACGATCAGCGAGCGGAGCTGGGAGCCGCTGAGGACGGGGACGCCGTCGGCGCTGACGAGGATGTCGCCGCCGAGCGGCCACGACTCGCCCGCGACGATGACCTGCTCCCGACCGCCCTCGATGCCGGCCTGCGCGGCGGCCGAGCCGCGGCAGACCGAGCCGATCAGCAAGCCGTGCCCGACAGGCAGCCGGAAGAGCCGCGCGATCCCCGGCGTGATCGCCCGCGTGCGGATGCCGAGATACGGGTGGACGACGGCGCCGTTCGCGATCAGCTGGCCGGCGACGTCCTTGACCGTGTCGATCGGGATCGCGAAGCCGATGCCGATGTTGCCGCTGCCGCCGTCGGTCTGGATCTGCGAGTTGACGCCGATGACCTCGCCCTGCGCGTTCAGGAGCGGGCCGCCGGAGTTGCCGTGATTCAGCGCCGCATCGGTCTGGATCACGTGGTCGATCTGAGCGCCGTTCGGCGCCGTGATCGAGCGGGCGAGCGCGCTGACGATGCCGGCCGTGATCGAGCGGTCCTCGCCGAGCGGGTTGCCGATCGCGACGACGCTGTCCCCGACCTGCACCGCGTCGGAGTCGCCGAGGACGAGCGGCGTCAGCGCGCGCGGCGCCGCCTTCACCTCGAGCACGGCGAGGTCGGTGGACGGGTCGCGGCCGATCACGCGCGCCGGGATGCGCTCGTCGTTCGAGAAGCTCACCTCGACCCGGGACGCGCCCTGGACGACGTGCCAGTTCGTGACGATGTGGCCGGCCTTGTCGATCACGAAGCCGGAGCCGAGCGCCTGCTGCGTCGCCGGGACGGACGGTCCGAGGAATCCGAACGGGTCGGAGAACGGGTCGGGCTGCGTGGTCACGCGCTGCGTCGCCGTCACCTCGACGACGCCGGGCGCGGCTTTCGCGTAGATCTCGTGGATCGTCAGCGGTGCCGTCGCGCGCGCGAACGACGCCGGCTCGGTGGGCGGCGCGGCGACGACCTCGCGGACCGTTGTCGTGCCGCCGCCGAGCCCTCCGGCGGCCGCGACGACGCCGAGCGCGATCGCCGCGCCGGCCGCTCCCGCGACGACCGGAAGCCAGACGGAGCGAAGACCTGATCCCACCCGCTCGTTCTAGCCGGACCGCAGTTCAACACGGATTGCGATGCGTTAAGCGTCAGTGAAGGAGGATCGCCCAGACGCCGCCGACAACCGCGGTGCCGACGGTGATCCACATCACGTAGTCCCCGATCACGCCGCTGTGGACGAGCTTGGCGACCCTTGCGGGCGGCCCGAGCACCGCCCCGACCGGCGCCCGCACCGCGTCGGGCAGCCGGCGCCGGTAGAGGCCGACGAGCGCGAGCGTGACGGCGATGAGGAGACCGCCGGTGCCGTAGAGGAGGCTCTCCGTCGCGGTCGGCTCGACGACGAACGGGAGGCGCGCCGGCGCCGGCCTCTGGATCCCGTGCAGGACGAGGTCGACGTAGGCCGTCCGGTCGCGCGCAACGCCGGCCGCGTGCTCGACGCGCTGGCCGAGCCCCGGCACGACGCTGGCGACGAGGCCGAGCGCGAGCACGACCGCGGTCACCGCGAGAAGCGCCGGGTAGGACGCGTCGTGCTCCGGCGAGGACTCCGCCGGCTCCGGCGAGAGGAGCGGGTCCTGCTTCGGCCCCCAGCCGAGGAAGACGCGGGCGCCCGAGCGGAGGATCGCCCCGCCCGAGATCCCCGCCGCGAGCATCAGGAGCGGCTGCACCCACTCGATGTGGTCGAGCGTGGCGCCCTCGTCGATCTGCGCGTGGCCGAGGTACGTGCCGACGTACGGCAGGCCGGTGAGGGCGACGGCCCCGAGCCCGTACATGACGCCGACCACCGGCAGCTCGCGGCCGCGCCCGTGCAGGCGGAGCTCGTCGACGTCCTGGAAACGCAGCAGCACGATCCCGGAGCAGAGGAAGAGCGCGCCCTTCAAGAGGCCGTGCGAGAGCACCATGTCCGCCGCGCCGCCGAGCGACTTCTGGTCGAGCAGCGCGATCCCGACGAGGACGATACCCATGTGGCTGATCGTCGAGTACGCGAGCAGCCGCTTCAGGTGCCGCTGCAGGAAGGCCATCGCAGCCCCGACGAGCGCGGTCACGACACCCAGCGCGAGCAGGACCGCGCGGACGTCGTGCGCGTGCTCGGCGCCGAACGCTCCCTCGAAGACCGTCCAGTAGCAGCGCGTGACGCCGAGCAGCCCGAGCGCGACCATCGCCCCGGAGAAGAGGAGGCAGACCGGCGCCGGCGCGACCGCGTGCGCGTCCGCAAGCCAGAGGTGGAACGGCACGATCGCCGCCTTCACGAGGAAGCCGCAGACGAGCAGCGTCAACGCGAGGACAACGAGCCCGTCGGGCCGGTGCCCGGCGAGGCCGTGCCCGATCTGTGCGAGGTTCAAGGCCCCGGTGCGCGCGTAGAGCAGCGCGATCCCCATCAGGATCATGTAGGCGCCGACGGTGTTCGTCACGGCGAAGTTGACGGCGCCCTGGAGCGGGCCGAGCTCCTTGATCTGGAACCCGGCGAGCGCGTACGCCGAGACGCCCATCAGCTCGAACCAGACGAACATGTTGAAGACATCGCCGGTGAGCGAGAAGCCGGCCATCGCGCCGCCGAAGCAGAGGAGGAGCACGTCGTACGGACGCGCGCCTTCGCGCGTGAACGACCACGAGTAGAGAACGGACGCGAGCACGAGCCCGGTCGCCAGCGCTGCCATCCCGGCGCCGAGCGGGTCGGCGGCGAACGCGATCCCGATCGCCGCGTCGCCGTGCGGCTTCCAGCCGCCGAACCAGTGGAGCTGGACGTGCCGCTCGCTCTCGAGCATGACGACGAGCGCGAAGGCGAAAGACGACGCGGCGCCCACGACGGCGATCGCGTCGGCCGCGCGGCGGGGCAGCACGTGGTCGCCGGCAGTCGCGACCGCCGCGGCGAGCAGCGGCAGCACGACCGGGAGCGGCAGCGCCCAGGTCACCCGGACATCTCCCGGATCTCGTCGGGGTCGATCGTCCCGGCCTGCTTGTGGACGTCGAGGGCGAGCGCGAGGATCAGCGCGATCACCGTGACGCTGACGACGATGTCCGTCAGGGTCAGCGCCTGCACGACCGGGTCGACCGTCGTCGTCCCGAGCTTGACGCCCTTGAAGATCGGCGGCCCGCCGCCCTTCACGTAGCCGATCGCGAGCAGGAGCAGGTACGTCGACGACTGCGTGATCGTCAGGCAGAGCGCGAGGTGGATCAGGTTCCGGCTCGTGACGATCCCGTACAGCCCGACGACGCAGACCCAGGCGGCGACGGCGTACGGCAGGAAGCTCACGACCGCCTCGCGATCGGGACGATGTACTGGTTCAGGAACTCCGCGTAGAGGATGAGGTTGGCCGCGGCGACCTCCATCCCGGCCGCCCAGTTGACGAAGCCGGCGCTGCCGCCCGACCAGACGGTGCCGACGGCGCCGCCCGAGAAGAGGTTCGTCAGGTACGGCAGGCCCGAGACGAGCGCGGCGAGTCCGATGACGACGTAGCCGCCGGCGCCGACGCCCTTGATCGGGTCGAGCACCTGCTCGTCCCCGAAGGCGGCGAAGGCGCGGTAGCCCGCGACGAGGTAGACAAGCGCGGCCCCGCCGGCGATGGCGACGCCGCCCTGGAAGCCGCCGCCCGGGGTGACGAAGCCGAAGGCGACGAGCCAGAGGCCGACGAGGATCGCGCCGCCGACGGCGAGCGTCCCGAAGACACGGACGAGGTCGCTCTCGACCTCGTCGCGCATCTCCGGCTTCTCGTCGGTGTCGCGGAGGAGCATCACGACGCCGATGACGGCGGCGAAGAGGATGAACTCCTCGCCGAGCGTGTCGAAGCCGCGGATGTCGTACGTCGTCGCGTTGACGACGTTGTCCATGTGCCGCAGGGGCGTCGCCAGCCGGTCGAGGACGAAGCCGTACGGGCCGTGGTAGTCGCCGAAGCCAGGGATGCCCAGGTAGCCCCAGACGAGCAGCGCGGCGAGCCCCGCGAGCGCCGGCAGGAAGATCCAGATCCGGACGCGCCGGGTCACTCGTCCTCCTTCTCGCCCCGGCGCGCGCGGACGCGGGCGATCGCGATCAGGACGATGAACGGGTACGCGACGGTCGAGACGACGAGCATCGACAGGGAGACGTCGGGCGCCCCGTAGATCACGAACAGGAGCACGAGCACGAGCCCGTAGAGGCCGTTGACGATGATCATCCGCAGCGGGTCGCGCGCGAGCACGACCGCCGGCGCGAGCAGCGCGACGAGCGCGAGCGCGACCGACTGCAGCGGGACGAGCGTCGCGATCACCCGTCCTCGCCCTCCTCGGCCTTGCGGATCGCGCGCGCGGTCGCGGTCAGGAGCACCGGGTTCAGCAGGAACATCAGGCCGACCGCGGCGATCGCCTCGAGCCCGCCGGAGCCGACCTTCTCCCGGACGAGCACCGCGGCCAGGACGAGGAACGCCGGCACGGTCGTCGCCGCGGCGGCGTAGTGGAGCCGGTCGTACGTCGTGCGCATGACGAGCACGCCGACGCAGCAGAGGAGCGCCCCGGCCACGCCCGCGGCGAGCAGGACGTCGACCGCGATGTTGCCCGCCCCGGCTACAACCATCGGCCGAGGAAGCGCGCGAACACGAGCCCGCCCGTCCAGACGGCGACCGCCGCGACGGCGGCCACGCCGAACTCGAACGAGCGGTGGAAGCCCTCCGCGAAGCAGAGGAGGGCGAGCACGGTGAGCGTCCCGGCGAGCTCCAGCGCGACGAGGCCGTCGACCGCCCGGCGCGTCGCCGCGCACCAGACGAGCGGCAGGAAGCCGGCGAGCAGCATCGTCCCCGCCACCTCGAACGCGTTCACGCCGGCTCCTCCGAGGGGCGGTGCGGGACGAGGTCGTGGACGAGCGTGCGGCCCTCGTCGATGTCGACGATGAACGCGTTCGGGCTGAAGTTCGCGGCGTAGGCGGCCCATGCGCGAACGCCCGCGCCCTCGTCCGTCGGGAACGGCCGCTCGATGAGCTCGCCGCGCCGCCGGCGCGCGAGCGCCCACATGACGATCCCGAAGTCGACGAGGATCTCGTGCGGCACCGTCCAGCCCTTGGCGGCCCAACGGAGCGGGATGCGGGGCTCGACCCGGGCGCGGCTGCGCGCGACCTCGCCGAGCGTCGCAGCGACGGTCGCGGCGCAGGCGGCGGCGATCACCTCGATCCGGTTCCAGTCGCCGGCGAGGAGGAGCCAGAGCCAGAAGAGCGCGAGCCACGCGCCGACCCACCAGACGAGGTGCCGGATCACGGTCGGCGTGTTCCACCCGGCCGCCGACAGCAATCCTGGCAGCGGAGGAGGGGCCCGCCCGCGAAAGCGGGCCCCTCTGCTGCTACTGCCCCTGCTTCACGCCCGGCTCCGCCCAGGCGAGCTGGATCGGCTCGACCGGCTGCGACAGCGGGACGTTGCCCTCACGCTTCAGCTTGAGGAGCGGCAGGACCGTCCGGCCGGTCGCCGCCGTGAGGACCATCGCGGTCGCCATGTACCAGGCGAGCCCCGCCGAGATGACGAACGCCCAGCCGCCCGCGTGCGTCCACCCGCTGGCCATGCCGCCGGTCATCAGGCCGCCCGCGGTCAGCGCGGACCCGGCGGACAGCGTCCCGAGGACGGCGAGGATGCCCAGGCTCTCGGCCGCCGCGGCGACAGCCGCGGACAGCGTCACGTAGGCCAGCCCGAGGAACCAGAGACCGAGCGGGAGGTTGGCCGCCCCCGGCGCGGGCGCCGGCAGCACGTGCGCGGCGATCATGCCCTCGAGGATCCCGAACGCGAGCCAGAACGAGCCCCACGCGCCGTGCGCGAGCGTCGCCACGGCATCGCGGGCCCGATACGCCCACATCCCTGCCGCGAACTGCGCGAGCCCGCCGAACATCGCGGCGAACGGCGCGACCACCGTCAGGTCGGTCGGCGTGCCCCACCAGCCGGCCTGGATCGTCGCGACCATCATCGTCGCCACCGAGAACCCCGATAGCCCCAGGATGGACGGCGCCGCGATCGGCTGGAGGAAGACGCGCGGCCGGGCGAACCCGTCGCGCCAGGCGTCCTCGTCTCGGAGCGCGACCCCGGCCGACGCGTTCTCGCGCCGTTGATCGAGCGTGCTCATCAGACCCCTTTCCTTCGTACTACGTTGTTCTGATGATCCCCCTGCAAATGCGCGGAAAACCTCAAGGTCGGCGGAGGAGGACCGATGTTTCGTCCGCTTCGCGGGCAGGAATGCGAGAGCCGCGATGGAGCTCACGAAGCTGATCGCCCGCTGGCCTGCCCTCAGACAGCTCCGCGAGGGCGACCCGCTCGGGCTCGGCAAGGCGGCGCAGTCGCCGCGGTCCGCGAGCCTCGTCCCGCGCATCGACGAGGCGGACAGCGTCGTCCCCTCGATCTGCCCCTACTGCGCCGTCGGCTGCGCGCAGCTCGTCTACGTCAAGGGCGGCGAGGTGACGCACATCGAGGGCGACCCGCGCAGCCCGATCTCAGGCGGCCGCCTCTGCCCGAAGGGCCAGGCCTCGAAGAGCTTCTCGACCAGCCCGCTGCGCGAGTACAAGGTCAAGTACCGGCGCCCGTACGGCACGTCCTGGGAGGAGCTGTCGCTCGAGGACGCGATGGACATGATCGCGGAGCGGATCGTCAAGACGCGCGCCGAGACCTGGGAGTCCGAGACGGAGAGCGGCGAGCCGGCGAACCGGACGATGGCGATCGGCAACCTCGGCGGCGCCACGCTGGACAACGAGGAGAACTACCTCATCAAGAAGCTGATGACGGGCCTCGGGATCGTCCAGGTCGAGAACCAGGCCCGCATATGACACAGCTCCACGGTCCCCAGTCTGGGGACCTCGTTCGGACGAGGCGGGGCCACGGACTTCCAGCAGGACCTGCAGAACTCCGACTGCATCGTGATCATGGGCTCGAACATGGCCGAGAACCACCCGGTGGGCTTCCAGTGGGTGCTCGAGGCCAGGGAGCGGGGGGCGAAGGTCATCCACGTCGACCCGCGCTTCACGCGGACGAGCGCGATGTGCACGAAGCACGTCGGCATCCGTGCCGGCTCCGACATCGCGTTCCTCGGCGGGATCGCGAACCACATCCTCCAGAACGACCTGCACTTCAAGGAGTACGTCGAGAGCTACACGAACGCCCCCGTGATCATCGGCGAGGAGTTCGCGGACACGGAGGACCTCGACGGGCTCTTCTCCGGCTGGGGCCCGGAGGAGGGCAAGTACGACGTGCGCACCTGGATGTACGAGGGCGTCGAGGTGCACGGCGCCGCGGGGCAGGGCGAGGAGGGCGTCCAGCAGAGCACCACGCGGGGCGAGCAGTCGGGCCACGGCGGGGGCGGGTCGGGGCTGAAGCACGGCGAGCCGCCGGCCGAGGACCCGACCCTTCAGCACCCGCGCTGCGTCTTCCAGATCGTCAAGCGCCACTACGCGCGCTACACGCCCGAGTTCGTCGCCGAGACGTGCGGGTGCTCGGTCGAGGACTTCCTCGAGGTCGCAGAGGCGCTCGTCCAGAACTCCGGCCCGGAGCGGACGGCCGCGTTCGTCTACGCCGTGGGCTGGACGCAGCACACGGTCGGCGTCCAGATGATCCGGGCCGCGGCCGTCGTCCAGCAGCTGCTCGGGAACATGGGCCGCCCCGGCGGCGGGATCGTCGCGCTGCGCGGCCACGCCTCGATCCAGGGCTCGACGGACATCCCGACGCTCTACAACATCCTCCCCGGCTACCTGCCGATGCCGCACGCCGAGCAGTACGGCGGCTTCGAGGACTACGTCGCCAAGAACACGTC
>JAFAIV010000170.1 GCA_019236545.1 Actinomycetota bacterium
CCTCGCCGTGCCGGTCTTCCCGAACCACACCGACCGCTCGATCTTCATCAACCAGCAGGCGCTGCCGCTGCTCGAGTCGGAGACGCTGGCCGCGAACTACTCGCTCAACGGGATCCAGATGATCAGCGGCGCGACCTACACGAGCCAGGGCTTCCTGCAGTCGCTCCAGTCGGCGCTGCTGAAGGCGCAGAAGATCTGATGCTGCGCGTCGAGCACGTGATGGGGATGCCGGTGATCGCGGACGTCCGCGACGAGGAGGCCGACCCTCGCGCGCTCGACGACCTCTTCGCCTGGCTGCGCTGGGTGGACGCGACCTTCAGCACCTACCGGGACGACAGCGAGATCAGCCGCATCAACCGCGGCGAGCTCGCGGTCGAGGACGCCGACCCCGCCGTCCGGGTCGTCCTCGCGCGCTGCGAGGAGCTGCGCCAGGAGACGGACGGCTGGTTCGACATCCGGGCCGCGTCGCCGGACGCGATCGACCCGTCCGGGCTCGTGAAGGGCTGGTCGGTCGAGCGGGCCGCGGCGATCCTCGACCGCGCCGGGATGCGCAACTACGCCCTGAACGCGGGCGGCGACATGGTGCTGCGCGGACGCGCGAAGCCGGACTGGGTCTGGCGCGTCGGCATCCAGCACCCGCGCGAGCGCGACGCGGTCGCGCACGTGATCGAGACGCGCAACCTCGCCGTCGCGACCTCGGGCGAGTACGAGCGCGGCCGCCACATCCTCGACCCGCGCACGGGCGCACCAGCCGGCGAAGGCCTGCTCTCGGTGACGATCGCCGGCCCCGATCTCGGCACCGCCGACGCCTACGCCACGGCCGCGTTCGCGATGGGCGTGACGCGGGCGACGCACTGGGTGGCCCGCCTGCGCGGCTACAAGGCGATGCTGATCCTCGACGACGACCGGGTTCTGTCGACGCCGGGGTTCTGACTTTCCGACTTACGACGCTGGTACCTTTCGGACGAGTTGCAGCACGTTCTCGTCCTGAACGCGAGTTACGAGCCGCTGAATGTGTGCACGGTGCGGCGCGCCCACGTGCTGGTCTTCAAGGGGAAGGCGGAGGTCGTCGAGCAGCTCGACCAGCCGCTGCGCTCGGCGTCCGGGAGCTTCATCTGGCCGCACGTGATCCGGCTGCTGCACTACGTCCGCGTGCCGCGCGCGATTCAGCGCAAGATCAGTCGTAGAGCGCTGTTCGCGCGAGACGGGCACCGCTGCGTCTACTGCGGGACGACGAGCGGGCGGCTCACGCTCGACCACGTCGTGCCGCGGTCGAAGGGCGGCGAGTCGGTGTGGGAGAACGTCGTCACGGCGTGCGCGCCGTGCAACCTGCGCAAGGGCGACCGCACCCTCGAGCAGGCCGGGATGGAGCTCGCGACGGAGCCGCGCCCGCCGGCGCCGGTGCTGTTCATCAAGCTCGCCGCGCCGCGGATCCCGCAGGGCTGGACGCCCTATCTGGCAACAGCCGTGTGACGATCCGGAGCCCGGTGTCGTACATCGGGCATGAAGAAGATCCTGATCCTCTCCGGCGCGCTGCTCGTGGCGGCCGCGATCGCCGGAATCGCCCAGCCTCATTTCGCCCGCTCCGCCACGGCCGCCGCGGGCGACCGAACGATCACCGTCAGCGGCAACGGCGTCTCCACGACCGTCCCCGACCGGGCCTCGTTCCAGTTCGGCGTGACGACGAACGCGCGGGACGCGAAGGCGGCGCTCGCCCAGAACGCCTCCGACGCGGCCGCCGTCATCGCCGCGCTGAAGGCCGCCGGCATCCCGGCGTCCGACATCCAGACGAGCGGCGTCTCGCTCTCGCCGCAGACCTCCCCCGACGGCACCTCCGTGATCGGCTACACCGCCTCGAACACCGTCACCGCGGCGATGCCGATCGAAAAGGCGGGCACCGTCGTCGACGCGGCCGTGAACGCGGGCGCGAACAACGTCTATGGCCCGAGCCTGACCGTCTCCGACCAGAGCTCGCTCTACCAGGACGCGCTGAAGAAGGCGTTCGCCGACGCGAAGGGCAAGGCGCAGGCCTTGGCCGCGGCCGCCGGTGTCCAGCTCGGCGCCGTCGAGTCGATCGCCGAGGGGGACAACGCCCCGATCGCGCTGCCGATGGCGGCGAAGGCAGCCGACGGGAGCACTCCGATCGAGCCGGGGACGCAGCAGATCCAGGCGAGCGTGAGCGTGACTTTTTCGGTTTCCTGACCGTCACAACTGCTATAAAGCGCCCAGGCGCTGCCGATGACAGGCAGCACCAAAGGCGACGAGGCCTGGAGGACTCCTTGGAGTCCCCCGGGCCTTTTTTGTTGGACCGACAGGAGGACGACCGTGGCGAAGTACAAGCTCGAGTACATCTGGCTGGACGGCTACGAGCCCGTCCCCAACCTGCGCGGCAAGACCCGAGTGGAGGAGTTCGACGCGTTCCCGGCGCTCGAGCAGCTGCCGATGTGGAACTTCGACGGCAGCTCGACCCGCCAGGCCGAGGGGCACGACTCCGACTGCTTCCTGCAGCCGGTCGCCGTGTTCCCCGACCCGACCTGGAAGGACGCGGCGCTCGTGATGTGCGAGGTGCTGCTCCCGGACGGGACGCCGCACCCGAGCAACAGCCGCGCGCGGATCCCGGACGACCCGGACGCGTGGTTCGGCTTCGAGCAGGAGTACTTCCTCTATCGCGACGGCGTGCCGCTCGGCTTCCCCGCGAACGGCTTCCCGCCGCCGCAGGGCGAGTACTACACCGGAGTCGGCTTCAAGAACGTCGGCGACGTCGCGCGCGAGATCGTGCAGACGCACCTCGACCTCTGCCTCGAAGCCGGGATCGAGCACCAGGGCATCAACGCCGAGGTGGCGAAGGGCCAGTGGGAGTTCCAGATCTTCGGCAAGGGCTCCCGGACGGCCGCCGACCAGGTCTGGATGGCGCGCTACCTGCTGCTTCGCCTCTGCGAGAAGTACGGCGTGGACGTGAACTTCCACCCGAAGCCGCTCGGCATCGAGGTCGACTGGAACGGCTCGGGCATGCACACGAACTTCTCGACCGCGTACATGCGCGAGGTCGGCGGCAAGCAGTACTTCGAGTCGCTGATGGCCGCGTTCGACGACCGGAAGGAAGACCACATCTCGGTCTACGGGCCGGACAACCACCTCCGCCTCACCGGCCTGCACGAGACGGCCGCGATCGACCAGTTCACGTTCGGCGTCGCCAACCGCGGCGCGTCGATCCGGATCCCGCACTCGTTCGTGAAGAACGGCTATCGCGGCTACCTCGAGGATCGCCGCCCGAACGCGCTCGGCGACCCCTACAAGATCGCCGGCCGGATCCTCGAGACGATCGCGTCCGTCCCGAACGGCTCCTCGGTCGCCGAACTCGAGGCCGCCGTCGCGTAAGTCCTCTCCTGGCTAGCCGCGCTCCGCGGGGAGCCGCCTCTGCTCCCACTCGCTCCACGAGCCGGGGTAGAGGCGGCCCTCGCGGCCGGCGAGCCAGGCCCGGTGCAGCGTGACGCACGCAGTCACGCCCGAGCCGCAGTAGGCGACGAGCTCGCCGTCCGGGAGCTCCGGCAGCGGCTCGCTCCACGGCGCGTTCCGCGCGCCCGGGATCCGGCCCGGGATGACGTCGATCTCGTTCGGCTCGCCGCGGTAGCGGGCGGGCATGCGCGCGTCGACGAGGACGAGCCCCGGGTCGGCGAGGCGGCGCTGGAGCTCCTCGGCCGTCGCCGTGTCGCCCTCGCGCGGGCGCGGGACGAACTCGCGCGGCTCGACCTCGGCCTCGCCGCTCTCGAGCAGACCGCCCCATGCCTCGATCCCGCCCGTCATCACGGCGCAGTCGGCGTGGCCGAAGTGGCGGAGCAGCCACCAGAGGCGCTCGGCGCCGCCCATCGAGCCGTACGCGACGACGAAGACGCCGTCGCCGATCCCGGCGCGACCGGCGGCCGCGGCGAACTTCTCGGCCGGAGGGAGCGGATGCCGACCCGCGTCGGGCACGGACGGGTCGGAGAGGTCCGCTTCGACGTCGAGGAAGGCGGCGCCGGGGACGTGGCCTGCCCGGTAGAGCTCCCGCCCGGCCGGGGGATTGCCGAGCTGCCAGCGGCAGTCGATGAACCGGTACGTGATCGCCACGACTCCCGCCAACGTACAGCAGGCCTTCACCGCGCACGGCGCGCCCGTCGTCCAGGTCGCGAAGGCGCCGTCGGTCTGCACGCCGCTCGACTGTCAGTCGATCGACAAGTGGCGCTTCAGCCCCGTCGTCTGGTTCAAGCCGACGAGCGGGCGCGACTTCCTCGTCGCGCTGCTCCCGACCCCGTCCGACGCCAAGCTCCTCGCCGGCTTCGAGAGCTCCGGGAGCGACGTGCACGTCGTGCAGAACGGGCCCACGGTGCTCGTGTACGCGAACGTGTCGAAGCGCAGCGCCGCCTTGCGCGCGGCGATCGCGGCGCTCCGCTAGCGTCGTCGACAGCATGATCGCCACCACTCCGGCAGACGTCCGGCTGACGTTCGCGCGCCACGGCGCGCCGGTCGCGCAGGTCACGCAGGCACCCGAGATCTGCCAGCCGGCGGCATGCACGGGCGTGGACGTCTTCTCGAAGGACGGCCGCCAGCCGGTCTGGCTCGCACCGCAAAGCGGTCGGGACTTCCTGGTCGCGCTGACGGCGAGCCCGGCAGACGCACGAGGCCTCGCCCGGTTCCAGCGCGCGCAAGGGCTCGGCGCGGCGACGAAGGGGCGGGTGCTGCTCCTGTTCGCGCGCTCGAGCGCCCGCGTGGCGCGCCTGAAGGCCGCGCTCGCGGCGCTCCGCTAGCTCGAGCGGTGCGGCGTCCAGGCCGCGGCGACGATGCCGAGGCCGACGAGGATGCTGCCGCCGAACCAGCGCTGGAACCTCGCCACGCCGCGCGAGCCCCGCAGCCGGTCGGCGATCGATCCGGCGGCGAACGCGTAGCAGCTGTCGCTCAGGAAGCCGAGGCAGGCGAAGCTCAGCCCGAAGATCAGGACCTGCAGCCAGACGTGGCGCGCGTGCGGGTCGACGAACTGCGGGATGAACGCGAAGATGAAGACGATCGTCTTCGGGTTCGTGAGGTTGACGATCACGCCCTGCGTGTACGCGCGCCGGCGCGTGCGCGGGACGGCCTCCTGCTCGACCTCCTCGTCGTGGCGCGTGAGCAGCCGCCGGACGCCGAGGAAGATCAGGTACGCCGCGCCGACGTAGCGGACGGCGTCGAAGGCGATCGTCGAGGCGAGGATGAGCGACGAGAGCCCGACGGTCGCGAGCGTGACGTGGACGATCGTGCCGGTCGTGATCCCGGCGACCGACGCGATCCCGCCCGAGCGGCCCATCTCGATGCTGCGCGTGACGACGTAGAGCACGGCCGGGCCCGGGATCGCGAGCAGCGCCATCCCGGTGGCGAGGAAGAGGGCGTACGTCGAGAGCGACGGCATCACGCCGGACCGTACACGGCGGCGAGCTCCCTGGCGGTCGCCGCGACCCGCTCGCGGAGCTCCGGCGGCTCGAGCACCTCGACGTCGCGACCGCGCCGCAGCAGCTCGCGGTAGGCGGTGTCGAGGCTCTCGAACTCCAGCGTCGCCGGGTTCCCCTCGCGGTCGACGACGCTCACGGAGACGCGCGGCAGGCTCTCCTCGAAGTTCCGCGACCACTCCGTCCAGTACGCGCTCAGCTCGAAGCCAGGCGGCCGCTGCAGCTCCTCGTCGAGCGGCCGCACGGACTGGACCCGCGAAACGCGGTAGACGCGCATCCCAGCGGAGCGGTGCGCGACGAGGTACCACGCGCCTCCCTTGAGGACGAGGCCGAGCGGGTCGAGCGTCCGCTGGACGACCTCGCGGCCCTCCCGGTAGCGGATCCGGACGCGACAGCCGCGCCAGAGCGCGGCCGCGAGCGCGGGCAGGTGCGGCACGCGATCCTCCTCCCGGAACCAGCCGCGCGTGTCGAGGTGGAAGAGGCGCTGCGCCCGCGTCGCGCGCTCCTGCAGCTCCGACGGGAGCGCCGCGAGCACCTTCAGCCGCGCCGCCGCGAGCTCGCCGCCGAGCCCGAGCTCCGCCGCCGGGCCGGGCATCCCGGCCGCGAACAGCGCCTCCGCCTCGTCCGCCGTCAACCCGGTCAACCGCGTCCGGTACCCGCCCGGGAGCCGGTAGCCGCCCGCCGGCCCGCGCACCGCCTCGACCGGCACGCCCGCCGCGGCGAGCGACTCGACGTCGCGATGGACGGTGCGGATGGAGACCTCGAGCCAGCCCGCGATCTCGGCCGCCGTGAGCTGCCCGCGGGTCTGCAGGAGCAGGAGCAGGGAGACGAGGCGTGTCGCGCGCATGTCGATCCGGAGACTTGCAGCGAAACATGACAGAAGGTGGCCTCTTTGTCTGATTGGCTCCAACCATGAGCGAGCGAGAGGACACCGCCACCGGGGTCGAGCTGCTCCTGCTCGAGCCGGAGATCGTCGCGTGGCTCGACGACTACCGCCGCCCGACGCCGGACGAGCCCGAGGACGACGTGCCTCCGGCCGCCGCCTGAAGGCGCTGGAAAAACCGGACATTTGACGCGGGCGGAAATCGTCCCTAGCCTGCTAGGGCCATGTTGCTCGTGAACGTGACGGACTGGAACCCGGCGGGCGGAGTCGCTCCCGTCGCCGGACCGCGCGGCCACCGTTAGGTCCGCGCGCCGCCCTCTCGGCGGCCTCCCGTCCTCCGTTCACTCTCGATCCATCTGAGGAGCAGCATGTCCACCTTCGTTTCACCCCACAAGTCATCGACGCGTCTCCGCCGCAACGTGCCCGCCGTCGAGGTGCGCGATCTGCGGAAGACCTTCCGCCGCCGGGACCGCAAGGCCGGCCGGTTCGCGCGCAAGCGCGAGTGGCCGGCGCTGTCGGACGTGACCTTCACGATCGAGCGCGGCGAGTGCGTCGCCATCCTCGGCCAGAACGGCTCGGGCAAGTCCACGCTGGTCCGGCTGCTGTCGACCCTACTTATCAACGACGCCGGCGAGGCGCGGATCTTCGGCCACGACGCGTTCAAGGAGGAGCGGGTGATCCGCCGCCTCGTGAACCGCGTGTCCGTGGAGGCGAGCTTCTTCAAGAAGATGTCGGCGGCCGAGAACCTCTCGTACGCGGCGAGGTTCTACGGGATGGGGCCGCGGCAGACGCGCGAGGCGATCCCGGCGATCCTGGAGCAGGTCGGCTTCCCGGCCGACCGGCGCGGCGAGTCGATGGAGAACCTCTCGCGCGGGATGCAGCAGAAGGTCGCGCTCGCGCGGGCCCTCCTCACCTCGCCTGTGTTGCTCCTGCTCGACGAGCCGACGACGGGACTCGACCCGCGTTCCAAGCTCGAGGTGCAGGACTTCATCCGCCAGGTCCGGGCCGAGCACGACGCGACGATCCTGCTCTGCACGCACGACATGGGCGAGGCCGAGGCGCTCGCCGACCGGGTCGGGCTGCTCGACCGCGGCCGGCTGCTCTTCCTCGAGCCGGTCGAGGACGTGAAGCGGCGGTTCGGCGTGCAGACGCTGGAGGAGGCCTTCTTCGCCGCGACCGGTCGCGAGTTCGAGGCGGAGCACGACGAGGACGACGAGATCAGGGAGGTGTTCGGATGAGCAGCTACGCAATCGAGCTTCGCAACCAGCTCGTCGGCCTCGCCGGCATCGTCGAGCGGAACGTCTACCTCACGAAGCGGTACTTCCTGTGGGACCTGGAGTTCATGGTCTGGACGATCGCGAACACGCTCACGATCGTCTTCATCGCGCGCGCGACCGGGCTCGCCGCCGCAGCCGAGAACCGGCTGGCGACGAACCTGCTCGTGGGCGCGGTGATCTGGGCGTTCCTCGGGATCATCTTCGAATTCGTCACGGAGACCGTCGCCTGGGAGCGCTGGGAAGGGACGATCGAGTACACGTTCATGGCGCCGATCTCGCGGCCCGTCCACCTGTTCGGGATGGCGGCATTCGCGGTGCTGTACGGCCTCGTGCGTGCGACGATCCTCTTCTTCGCGGTCGTCGCGTTCATCGGGCTGCACATCCCCAGCGCGAACTACGGCGCGGCGCTCGCGCTGCTGGCGATCGCCTCGCTCTCGTTCATGGGGATCGGGATCATGACGTCCGTCCTGCCGCTCGTCTCGCCGGAGAAGGGCGCGCAGCTCGGCTTCATCGCGCAGGGGCTGATGCTCGTCGTCTCGGGGGTCTACTACCCGGTGACGGTGATGCCCGAGTGGATGCAGTGGGTGTCGAAGGTCTCACCGGCGACGTACGCGCTGCGCGGCGACCGGGCGTCGATCGTCTCCGGCGCCGGAATGGCGTGGGCCGACGTCTGGCCGCTGCTGATCATCGCGGTCGCCGCGACGCCGATCGGCCTCGCCGTCTTCCGCATCGGCGAGCGGTATGCGAAGAGGCACGGGAAGCTGAAGCGGTCGGGATGACGACGGACTGGTTCGCGGGCGCGGTTGCCGAGCGGTACGACGCGGACACCACCGGCCGTCCGGTCGAGCCCGTCCTCGACTTCCTCGAGCCGCTCGCCGGCGGCGGCGCCCTCGAGTTGGCGGTCGGCACCGGCAGGATCGCGGTGCCGCTCGCCGCTCGCGGCGTCCGGGTCGCGGGGATCGACCTCTCCGCCGACATGGTCGCGCAGCTCAGGCGGAAGTCCGGGACGATCCCGGTGGCGATCGGCGACATGACGACGACGCGGGTCGACGGAACGTTCTCGCTCGTCTACCTCGTCTTCAACTCGATCCTGAACGTCACGACACAGGACGGACAGATCGCGACGTTCGCCAACGCGGCGGCGCACCTCGTGCCGGGCGGTCGCTTCGTCGTCGAGGTCGGCGTGCCGCCGGAGAACCCGCGGAGCGTGTTCGCGCTCAGCGACACGCACACGGGCATCGACGAGTTCGACGCCGACACGCAGCGGCTCGTCTCGCACCACTTCCGGCTCCGCGACGGCAGCTGGGAGCGGCTCTCGATGCCGTTCCGCGCCGTCTGGCCGGCCGAGCTCGACTTGATGGCGCGGCTCGCCGGGATGGAGCTCCGCGAGCGCTGGGCCGGCTGGGGACGGGAACCGTTCACCGCCACGAGCGGGTCGCACGTGTCGGTGTGGGAGCTCGTGTAAAGCCGCAGCGCAGACCCCTCGATCGAGGGACGTGGGAACCCCACGTCGGGAGGTACTCTCGCGGCGCTGACGTCCCGATCCTTTGGGACGCAGGGGTCCGTTCGTCCCACCGCCGCCAACATGTCCGCCGCCGCCTTCAGGCTTTTCGCCTTCGTCGCGCTTGCCGCAGGATGCGTCGCCCTGTGGCTCGGCTTTCTGCGCACGAGCGGAGGCCAGGTCGGGCTCGAGCCGGCGATACCGGCAGTCGCCTCTCAGTCGATCTTCGCGCCGTCCACCACCGCGGCCCCCGCAGCGCTCGCGCGGCGGATCGCGCCGGGGCTCTCGCTCAGCGGCCTCGTCACGGCCGCCGCCTGCCCCGGCTGCACGCTCCACCTGGGGAACGGCGGGCTCGTCCGCGCCCAGGCCGGCAGCGGCGCCCGGCTCCGGAAGGCCTACGCGCTGCTCGACCTCGGCTCGAAGGCCGGCTCGGGCAGCGTCGTCGCGCACGATGTCATCTCGCTCGGCCGCGGGCAGCGCCCGCTCGGCCCGGTGCGCGTCGCGCAGCTGCTCGACGGGATGCACCGCGTCATCTACGAGGTCGTCGCGCAGCCCGACCGCCGTCTCGTCCTCGTCAGCCCGGCGGGCGGCCTGCGTGCGACCCCCCTCTCGCTGCCGATGGGAGCCACCGTCCCGAACGACGGCATCTCCGCGGTCGCGCTCCAGATCGCGCTGAAGCCCGGGAAGTCGCTCGCGGTCTACGTCAACGGCGTCCGTACAGCCAGCGTGGCGGGCCTCACCGGCGCGACGACCGCGCCGCCGCAGTTCCTCGCGACCGGGATCATCCAGTACACGGCTCCGGCCGACGCGCCGCCGCTGACGGCAACGCACACGCAGGTCTCCGTCTCGACGCCGTCCGCTCCGGCGCCACCGCCGACCCCGGCGCCGGCACCCGCGCAGGCGACGCCCGCCGCCACAGCTCCGGCTCCCGCGCCGGCCCCGATCGCCAACACGGCGCCGCCGACCGTCACCGGCACGAGCGTCGTCGGGAGCACCCTAACGGCCGATCCCGGCTCCTGGACGAGCTCCAGCGCGACGTTCGCGTACGCGTGGCAGCGCTGTGACGCGAACGGCACGTGCGGTGCGATCGACGGCGCGACCGATGCGTCCTACAAGCTCGACGCCGCCGACCGCGGCGCGTTCGTGCGCGTGCGCGTGACCGCGACCGACGCCACCGGCTCCGCGACGAAGGCCTCGGCGGCCGCCGGCCCCGTCCTGCCGCTGCCGCCCGCGAACGTGACCCTGCCGACCCTCGCCGGTGACGCCATCGTCGGATCGACGCTCACCGCCACGCTCGGAACGTGGGACGACTCCACGGCCGCGCTCGTCTTCGACTGGCGCCGCTGCGACAGCTCGGGCAACTGCACGACGATCGACGGCGCCAACGGCCTCACGTACGTCCTCACCGGCGACGACGTCGGCTTCCAGATCCGGATCCGCGTCACCGCCACGAACGACGGCGGCTCGACGACCGCCCGCTCCACCCTGACCGCCGCCGTGACGAAGCCCATCCCGGTGCCGCCGTCGGCCACGGGCGCGCCGTTCGTCTCCGGCAGCGCCTCTCTCGGCGCGACCCTGACCGCGAACCCCGGCACCTGGACCGACCCGGCCGCGACCTTCGCCTTTCAGTGGCAGCGTTGCGACTCCTCGGGCGCCTGCTCGCCGCTCGCCGGCGCCACGAGCGCCACCTACACGCCGACCGCCGACGACCTCGGCCAGTCGCTGCGCGTCGAGGTGACCGCGACCGGCACGAACGGCGCGGCGGCGACCGTCGACTCCGCCACCGTCGGCCCGGTGACGCGCCCCGCGCCCTCCGCCTCCGCCGCCCCCCGGATCACCGGCACGCCGACCGTCGGCGCGACGCTCACCGGCGACGGCGGCACCTGGAACGACTCGTCCGCGACGTTCGCCTACCAGTGGCAGCGCTGCGACGCAACCGGCGGCTCCTGCGCGGCCATCGCGGGCGCGACCGCCAGCACGTACACGCCCACGACCGACGACCAGGGCTCCCAGATCCGGCTCGAGGTGACCGCAACCGACGCCGCAGGCACCGGCGTGGCCGACTCGGCGCCCGTCGGCCCGGTCGCGCCGCCGGCGCCGACCTCGACCGCGGCTCCGTCGGTCAGCGGCGACGCCACCGTCGGCTCGACGCTCACGGCTGCGGCAGGCACGTGGAGCGACCCTGCCGCGACGATCTCGTACCAGTGGCAGAGCTGCGACTCGACCGGCGCGTGCACCCCGATCGCCGGCGCCGCCGGCAGCACCTACGTCGTCGCCGCGGGCGACGTCGGGAACACGATCCGCGTCGAGGTGACGGCGACGAACGCCGGCGGCTCCGGCGTCGCCGACTCGGCCGCCGTCGGCCCGGTCGCCGCCGCGCCGCCGCCCGCGACGACGACCACGACCACCACCGAGACGACGACCACGCAGACGACGCCGTGA
>JAFAIV010000182.1 GCA_019236545.1 Actinomycetota bacterium
GATTTCTGTTCAGTCCCGGTTCGACGTGACGATCTCTACCGAGATGCGGAACAATGCCGCCCACGTGAGAATCCGGCCCCTGCTCGCACTCGCCGCGGCCGCGGCGAGCATGACCGTGCTCGTCGCCGCGCCCCCCGCCGGCGCGAAGATGCTGCCGGGCTCGCCGCCGTTCCGCGTGCTCGTGATGGACGAGATCCCGTCCGGGATGTTCGCCCGCTTCGCGAAGGCTGGCGCGGTCGGGTTGCTCGTCCCCGAGATCGGGCCGACGACGAACCGCCGCCAGTCGCTCGCGGAGCTCGAGCGCGGCGCGCAGGTCAACGCCCGGCTCGGCGGCGTCCCGGCCGGGCCGCGGCTCCTCGCGACCAGCCACGCCACCGGCTTCCCGACCGCCCGCGACGTCGTCATCGTCGAGTTGCCGCCGCCGGGCGCGCCGATCCGCAACGACCGCCGCTACCGGATCGCCGTGATCGGCCGCGGCTTCCACGGCCTCCTGACCTCGAAGACGACGCGCATCCCCGGCCTCGTCTCGATCGTCGACATCGCGCCGACCGTCCTCGGCCGCGTCACCACCTCGCTCGGGTCGGAGCCGTTCGAGCGGCCGCTCGCCTACCTCGCCCGGATGGACGAGCAGATCCACGCGGAGAACCGGCTCAAGTTCGCGGCCCTCTTCATCGTCGCGGGCGCCCTCGCGCTGCTCGGCCTGCTCGGCCTCCGCGCCGCGCTGACCGCGATCCCCGCGGCGCTCCTGACGAGCCTCGGCCTCGGGGTCGCGCACACGACGAACGAGGTCGCGATCGTCGCCGTCCTCACGGCGGGTACGATCGGCGGCGCGCTCTGGCTCGCCCGCGCCTGCCGAGGCGACTCGGGGCTCCTCGCGCTCGTCCTCGGGACGGTCGGCGCCTACATGGTCGCGTTCGCGACGCACCCGGACTGGGCCGCGATCACGCCGCTCGGGCCGACCCAGAACCAGCGCTTCTGGGGGATCGGCAACCAGATGGAGACGCTTCTGCTCGCGCCGATGCTCGTCGCGGCGGTGCTCGCCCGTCGGCTCTTCGGCGTCGCCGGGTTCGCGGGCGTCGCGCTGCTCGGGCTGTTCGTGATGGGCGACAACCGGCTCGGCGCGGACGGCGGCGGCGTGATCGCGCTCGGCGTCGCGCTCGCGTTCCTCGGTGCGCGCCTGCTCCGGCGCGGGCTCGTCGGGCTGCTGATCAGCCTCGGCGTCGCAGCGGTGACGGCGCTCGCGATCGTCCTCCACGGTCTGAACTCGCCCGGCCCGAACCACCTGCGCAGCGCCTTCTCCCACGGCGTCCGCGGCCTCGCCGACGTGTTCGTGAACCGCGTGCCGCTCGCCTACGCGCCCGCGGTGCACCAGTGGCCGCTGACGCTGCCGCTCGCCCTGGCGTTCCTCGTCTCGGTGGCGCTCGCGCTCCGCTCGGCGAACAGGCGCATCGTCCGTGACGTTCTCTTCGCCCTCGGCGCGGCGATGGTCGCGTCGCTCGTCGTCAACGACTCGACCGCGTACATCCTCGCCGGCGGCGTCGCGTGCGTCGGCGCGCTCGTGCGGTTCCAGCCCGAGGCCGGGATGGTGCGCGTGCCGCTTCCGGCTCTCCTGCGCCGTCAGCCGGCGCCCGCGGCCGAGCCCGTCGGGCGGGACTAGCCCTCGGCGACGCGCGGCTCGCGCCAGGCGATCTCGCGCGTCTCCGCCGTCAGCGCCGCGTCCATGTCGACGTCGCTCGGCTCGATCGGCGTCGCGCAGTACGGGCACATCTGCCAGAGCGGCTCGAGCGGCGCGTCGCAGCTCGTGCACGCGTTCCGGAGCTGCGTCGCGCAGACCGGGCAGACGAGGTAGTCCGCCTCGACGCGCGTGGTGCACACCGGGCACGACGGCCGCCGCCGGTTGACGTGCTCCTCGAGCGCGCGCAGCTCCGCACGCCGCGCCTTCGTCTCGTCCAGCGTCTCCGCCGGCCTGAAGAGGAGGTAGATCACGGGGCCGATGTACGGCGGCACGAGCCCGAGCAGGGTCGCCACGCCGACGAGCCACGGGTCGTCGATGCGGCGGCGCGCGTCCTTGTAGACCCAGAACGCGAGCGAGAGCCAGAAGACGACGGCGAGGAAGATGGCGAGGTTCCGGGCGACCACGAACGCGGTCGAGTGGAAGACGCCGTGGACGGAAGCGAACGCGGAGGCAGCGAGAGCGAGGGTCATGGCGCGCAAATCCCCGGCCGCGGCAGGCGGGAAACCCTTGCTCAGGAAACGGTAGGGTTGGCGCTCTGCGGATGGGGGCGCCAGTGACGTGTGTGTACCACGCCTACGAGAACGGCGAGCTCGCCGTGACCGGACGGCTGACGCTCGACGAGGTCCCGAGCGAGGGCGAGGAGCTGCGCCTGAACGGCCGCGTCCTCGTCGTGCGCGAGGTCGCCTTCACCGGCGGCTCGCACGTCCTCACGCTCGAGCCGCGCTAGCCCGCGACGCTGACCCGTCGCTCGCTGGGAACGGAACTCCGCGTCCGGGAGAGCGCGGTCTCCCGGACGCTCCGTACATGCGCTTGTCGCCCGCCCGCTGAGGCCGCTTCGCGGCGTCTGCGGGAGCGGGATCGGCCTGCGGCCAGAACCGGCTCCGCCTTGCTCTAGCCTCCGGCCCGGTCGGCCAGTGGGAGAGTGAAGGAGATGCGGGCGCCGCCTTCGCTGCGGCGCTCGGCCCAGATGCGGCCGCCCTGCGCCTCGACGAGGCCGCGCGCGATCGCGAGGCCGAGGCCGGCGCCGCCGCCCGAGCGGGTGCGGGCGCGGTCGGCGCGCCAGAAGCGGTCGAACATCCGCGCCTCGTCGCCGGGCTCGATCCCCTCGCCGGTGTCCTCGACGCTGATCTCCAGCTCCGGCCCGGCCGGCCGCGCGGCGACGACGACCGAGCCGTCGGACGGTGTGTGCCGCAGCGCGTTCGTCAGCAGGTTCAGGAGCACCCGCTCGACCTGATCCGGGGCGCAGCGGACAGGCGGGTCGCCGTCGACCCGCGCCTCCAGACGCACCATCCGCGCTGCCGCCTCCGCCTGCAGCCCGCGCACGCACGACTCGACGACCGCGCCGAGCGGCGTCTCGCGCAGCTCGAGCGTCAGCGCGCCGGCGTCGATCGCCGCCAGCTCGAACAGGTCGTCGACGAGGCGGCCGAGGGCACGGGCCTGGTTCCGGAGCTCGGGGAGGTACTGCTCCGCCGGGACGAGGCCGTCCTCGATCGCCTCGAGCATCGCCTGGATCGACGCGAGCGGCGTGCGCAGATCATGGCTCGCCCACGCGACGAGCTGGCGGCGCGCGTCGAAGAGCCGCTCGACGCCGGCGGCCATCTCGTTGAAGGCGCGGCCGAGCTCCGCCAGCTCGCGCGGACCGGAGGTCGGCGCCCGCGCCTTCAGCTCGCCGGCGGCCAGCTCCTCCGCCGCGCCCGCCAGGGAGCCGATCCGCCGCGCGATCAGCTCCGCGACCACGAGCGCGGCGACCACGGAGGCGAGCGCAGCCGCCGACGCGACCGCGAGCACCTCGAGGTCGGCGTGCATGTGGAACATGACGAGCCCGCCGAGCATCACCGCGCCGAG
>JAFAIV010000050.1 GCA_019236545.1 Actinomycetota bacterium
CACCGCCAACGTGACCCGCCACGGCTACCAAGTGACGGACGCGTCCGGCAACCTCGTCGACCTCTCTGGGAACACGATCGTCGGCCAGTACACGCACACGCCGGGCTTCCCGGGCTTCGGCCCGATCAGCGCGGCGCAGTCGCTCGCGTACGTCGCCGACATGCAGGAGAGCGGCGTCCCCGTCACGTACGCCTACATCTCGGACGCGCACGAGCAGAAGCCCGGCCAGAGCGGCTGCTCGAACAGCGGCAGCGGCTACGCGCAGGGCCCCGGCGACACCTGCTACGAGCAGACCCTCGCCTCGTACAACACGGCGTTCCAGACGTTCTTCCAGCGCCTGGCCGCCGACGGGATCGACAAGAGCAACACGCTCTTCGTCTTCACCGCGGACGAGGGCGACCACTTCGCCGGCGCCAACGCCGGACGAGCGGTGACGCCGACCTGCTCCAACGGCACCTGCACCTACGGGACGGGGACGATCGGCGAGCAGGCGGTCAACATCCACGGCCTGCTCTCGGCCGAGTTCGGCGACACGACGCCGTTCTACGACGAGCCGCAGGGCAACTCGGTGTTCATCACCGGCCAGCCCGGCCCGAACGACGCGCAGACCCGGACGCTCGAGCGTGACTTCTCGAATGCGCAGGCGTTCGACGCCTTCGACAACCAGACCGAGAACATCGCGCAGTACGAGGCGGACCCGGAGGTCGAGCAGCTGCTCCACTTCGTGAACGCCGATCCGAAGCGGACGCCGTCGTTCACCGTGTTCCCGAAGCCGGACTTCTATCTCTCCTCCGGGACGAAGGACAGCTGCCCGACCGGGACCACGGCCGCGAACGCGGCGGTGAACTGCACGTCGACGAACCGCCAGTACGCGTGGAACCACGGCTACTACGCGCCGGAGATCGACAACACCTGGCTCGGCCTCGTCGGCCCCGGCGTCGCGCACAAGGGCGTCGACGGCTACGGCGCCGCGCAGGGCCCGAGCTCGGCCGACGGCTCGAACTCGAGCCCGAAGCCCGTGACGGCGATCGGGAACCCGGGCACGTGGGCCGACCACACGGACATCCGGCCGACGATCCTGGCCCTCACCGGGCTGAAGGACGACTACGTCGACGACGGCCGCGTCCTCGTCGAGGACCTCACCGTCTCGCCGGGCAAGGCCGGCCAGCCGAAGTACCAGGATCTGGCCGTCTGTTACAAGCAGCTCGACTCCAGCGTCGGCCGGTTCGGGACGGACGTGCTCGTCGCCGACACGGCGGCGCTGAAGACCGGCTCGAGCACCGACGACTCGAACTACGCGTCGGTGCTGGCCAAGATCACGTCGCTCGGCGCCGCGCGCGACTCGCTCGCGACGCAGATCAAGGGCGACCTGTTCGACGCCGCGTTCGACAACCACCCGATCCCGGGCGCGAACGACCTGAAGAACTGCCAGAGCCTCCTGGCGCAGGCGGACGCGCTGGCCGGGTAGGGCCGGCTAGAGGCCACGCGGGCGGGCCGCCCCGAACAGGCGGCCCGCCGTGGCCTTCGCAAAGCCCATCCGGTCGTACATCTGCTCGAGCGTCGGGTCGGCCACGCGCCGCGCCTTCTCCGCGCCGACGGCGAGCAGCCGCTGCAGCTCCCGCTCGTCCGCCCGCAGCGCCTCGAAGCGCTCCCGGATCGGCGCCAGCAGCTCGACGACCGACTCGCCGACCGCCTCCTTGAACGTCCCGTAGCCCGCGTCGCCGAACTCCGCCTGGAGGTCGTCGATCGAGCGGCCGGTGGCGACGGACATGATCTCGAGCAGGTTCGAGACGCCGGCCTTCGCCTCCGGGTCGTACCGCACTCCGCGCTCCGAATCGGTGACCGCGGACTTGAACTTCTTCCGGATCGCGTCGGGCGTGTCGGTGATGTAGACCGCGCCCTGCTCGCTCGACAGCGTCGTCGACATCTTCTTCGTCGGCTCCTGCAGGTCCATGATCCGGCCGCCGACCTCCGGGAAGACCCCGGACGGCACGCGGAACGTCTCGCCGAAGCGGAAGTTGAACCGCTCCGCGACGTCGCGCGCGAGCTCGAGGTGCTGCCGCTGGTCGTCGCCGATCGGGACGAGGTCGGTCTGGTAGAGCAGGATGTCGCCCGCCATCAACACCGGGTACGTGAACAGGCCGGCGGAGATGAACTCCCGGCCCTCGGACTTGTCCTTGAACTGGGTCATCCGCCCGAGCTGGCCGTAGCTCGTCACCGCGCTCAGCAGCCAAGCCGCCTCCGCGTGCGCGCTCACGTGGCTCTGCGCGAAGACCGTGGACTTCTCCGAGTCGAGGCCGGTCGCGAACAGGAGCGCGGCGAGATCGAGGGTGGACTCGCGCAGGTCGGCCGGGTCGTAGTCGACCGTGATCGAGTGCAGGTCGACGATGCAGAAGAACGCGTCGCCGGTCGCCTGGGTCTGGACGTACTGGCGGAAGCCGCCGCTGTAGTTGCCCAGCGTCTTCTTCCCGGTCGGCTGGATGCCGGAGAAGACGCGCGGCTTGCTGTTGTCGGTCATTCGGGTTCCTCGGTCGCGGATACGAAAAGACCTCCCGGCGGGAGGTCTCGGATGAGCGGGCACGGCTGGGCCGCCGGGCTACCGCTCGGAGCGCCACCACCAGTACGTGCGCGGAGTTGTCACGTCCTTGAGCATACCCGGCTCTACACTGGGATGCATGGCCGTCACAGGTGCACCCGAGCTCCTGATCGTCATGGGCGCCCACGCGACCCAGGAGCAGGTCGACGAGGTCGTCGCCCGCCTCGAGGAGGCCGGCTGCGCCGCGCTCGTGACGCCGGGCCGGGAGGCGACCGTCATCGGCGCGATCGGCGAGCGCGAGCTGCTCGCGACGCTGCCGTTGGAGGGCTACGCAGGCGTCGACCAGGTGCTGCCGATCCTCAAGCCGTACAAGCTCGTCTCGCGCGAGCTCTCCCCGGACCCGACGATGATCGAGGTCCGCGGCCGCCGGATCGGCGACGGCTACTTCGGCTTCATCGCCGGCCCCTGCACGGTCGAGACGCGCGAGCAGACGCTCGAGACCGCGCGCGCCGTCGCCGCGGAGGGCGTCACGATGCTGCGCGGCGGCGCGTTCAAGCCGCGCACGTCGCCGTACGCCTTCCAGGGCCTCGGCGAGGAGGCGCTCGAGATCCTCAAAGAGGCGCGCGAGGAGACCGGGCTGCCGCTCGTCACCGAGCTGATGGACCCGCGCCACGTCGAGGCGGTGCTCGAGGCGGCCGACGTGATCCAGATCGGCGCACGCAACATGTCGAACTTCTCGCTCCTCTCCGAGGTCGGCCGCGCCCCGAAGCCGGTGCTGCTCAAGCGCGGCCTCTCCTCGACGGTCGAGGACCTGCTGATGGCCGCGGAGTACATCGTCAAGGAGGGCAACTCCGAGGTGATCCTCTGCGAGCGCGGGATCAAGACCTTCGAGACTGCGACGCGGTTCACGCTCGACATCGGCGCGATCCCGGTGCTGAAGCAGGAGACGCACCTGCCGGTGATCGTCGACCCGTCGCACCCGGCCGGGCGGCGCGACCTCGTCCTCCCGCTCGCGCGCGCGGCGGTCGCCGCCGGCGCGGACGGGATCATCGTCGAGGCGCACCCACGCCCCGAGGAGGCGCTCTGCGACGCGGCCCAGCAGATCCCGGTCTCGGAGTTCCACGAGTTCGCGGAGGAGATCCGCGCACTCGCGTCCCTCATGGGACGCACGATCGGCTAGGCCTTGAGAGTCGATCCGGCGGTCGCGCTCGTCGGGCACGTCGCCGTGCCCGGGGACAAGTCGATCTCACACCGCTCCGTCCTCATCGGCGCGCTCTGCGAGGGCGAGACGCACGTCACCGGCTTCGGCCGCTCCGGCGACACGTGGGCGACGGTCGAGGCGGTGCGCGCGCTCGGCGTCCAGGTCGACGACGTCG
>JAFAIV010000353.1 GCA_019236545.1 Actinomycetota bacterium
CGCTTCGCGTCCTCGTTCGCCGGGTCGGCTGCGACCGCGGCCTGGAGCGCCGCCACGGCGGCCTGCGCGTGCTGCTTCGCGCCTTGCCCGCCGAGCTGCGCCTGCTCGAGCTCGAGCTCGGCGACGAACGACGCCGCCCATGAGCGCCGGTCGCCCGGGCCGGACGAGGCGAGCTGCGCCAGCTGCTTCTCGGCGCCGACGACGGCGGCGAGGCTCTGCGCGCGGAGCGCCGACGACGCAGCGGCAAGCGCCGACCGGTCGCCGCCCGTCCCGAGGATCCCGGAGACGAGCCCGCCTCCGCCCGGGTCGGCCGGAACGGGCCGCGGCGCCGCGAGGGCGGTGCGGGCGGACGTGAGCCGGCCCGGCTCGGCTAGGACGGCGCTGCCGAGGACGATGCAGGCCGCGCCGGCCGCGAGCGCGGCGACGGCGGCGACGGCGAGGCGGCGCGTCGTCACGAGACGGCCTCCTCGAGCATCCGCCGCCAGCGGAGCGGCGAGGCGAGCAGCTCGTGGACGGCGAGCGCGACGGCGGTCAGCGCGGCGGCGCCGATCAGCCAGAGGGACAGCGGCTGTGACGGCGAGGGCGCGGGCGCCTCCGGCGCGACCGTCGCCTCCTGCACGGCGGACGGCCCGAGGATGCGCCGGTAGAGCGCGAGCGGCCGCGACAGGCCCGACGGCAGGGCGCGCACCTGGAGGTGGAGCGTCTTCGAGTGCGCGAACTCGTGCAGCACCGCCAGCAGCCCGTTCTGGTCGACCGGGTCGTCCACGAGGTCGCTGACGAGGAGCACGTTGCCGCCGCGCATCCCGGCGCGGTGGAGGTCGGCGATCGCCTCGCGCAGGCCGGACGAGATGATCGTGCCGCCGATGAACGTGCCCCACGGGCTCGGCGGGAACGAGTCCGACGACAGCGCCGCGGCGCGTCCGTGCAGGGGCTCGAAGAAGCGCGCGAACGGGCGCAGCGCCCGCCCAGGCGCGGTCGGCGGCAGCGTCTCGAGGGCCGAGTCCGAGAAGAGGACGAGGCCGATCCGCCCGCTCGCGCCCGCCGCCTTCGCCTGCGCGAGCAGCTGCTTCCGGATCATCCGGTCGTTGACCGTGTTGTCGATGCTGCCGGACTGGTCGAGCACGATCACGTTCCCGAGCCCGCCCGCCGCGAAGGCGCGCCCCAGGTCGTGCGACGGCGCGACGAGGTAGGCCATCGCCACCGTCGCCAGGAGCAGCCCCGCGAGAAGCCCGCGTACGACCGCGGTGCGGCGCGCGGCCGGCAGCAGCTCCGGGGCGTCCGCGAGCGGGATCGACGTCACGCGGTCGCCTCCCGGAGCTGCTCGCGGATCACGAGCGACAGCAGCTGCATCCCGTCCGGGTCGGGCATGTCCGGCGCCCAGGCGAGCTTCCGCGCCGCCCACGACTCCGGCTCGAGCCGCGCCTCCTCGAGGACGAGCGCGAGCTGGTAGAGGGCGCGGCGGCGGTCGACGACGTCGCCGCTCGCCGCCTGCTCCACGAGCGCGAGCGCGCGCTGCAGCGGCTCGACCGGGACGAGGCGACGCCGGCGTCCGAGGAGCAGCCCGACCGCTCCGAGCCCTCCGGCGGCGAGAAGCGCGCCGACGACGAGCAGCCCGGTCCCGAGGGCGCCCGGCGGGACGGCGAAGTGCGCCGGCGGCGGCTCGAGCGCGAACGGGAAGGACGGCTTCGCGACGTCGGCCGGCGTCAGCCGCGACGCGACGAGGAGCGGCGGCCACGGGACGGACTCGGTGCGGGTGGCGCCGTTGCGCGCGCGCCACGCGAGGCGCACGGGCGTGAGCGGGATCGCGCGTTCGCTCGCGTGCGGGACGCACGCCGAGGTCGCGCATGTGAGCCGGAACGGGAACGTCAGGACGACGAGGCCGTCCGGGCCGGACGCGCGCGAGACGCGGCCCGGGCTCGCCGAGTACGGCGCGAACGCCGGCGTCACGCGCACGGTCGCCGGGTCGACGCGGCGGCTGTCGACGGAGACGGTGACGGTCGCTGTGACCGGGTCGGCGAACGCGTGAACCTGCGGCGCGAACGAGGTCGTCGCGGTGACTGCCGGCGTCCACGCGCGCGCCGCGGGAGCGAGCGCGAGCGCCGCGAGCACGACGAGCGCGACCCGCCTCACAGCCTGCCCCCGACGCCGCCCGCGCGGTCGGCCCACTCCATGAACGACTCGAGGATCTCCTCGGGCCGGTGCGAGTCGACGACGACCGGGTCGAGGTCGAACAGCTCGAACCGCCCGAGCGTCTCGGCCCACCGCTGCTCATGAGCCTCCCGCCGCGCGCGCGACTCCTTCCGGCTCAGGCGCACCGCGCGCACGCGGCCGGTCACCGGATCGCGGACGGGGAGGACGGCCCCGGAGACCTCGGGGAACGACCGCTCCCACACCGGGTCCTGGACGACGACGGGCACGAGCTGCCAGCGGCGGGCGAGCGCGTCGCCGATCGCGTCGTCGGCCGGCGGCGCGAGGAAGTCGGAGACGAGGAAGACGAAGCTCCCGGACGGCAGCCGCGCCTGCGCAGCGAGATGCGCGAGCGCGTGGTCGAGGACGTCCTCCGCCGCGTCGAAGCGCGTCCCGGCCGCAGCCTCCTCCAGCTGCTCGGCGCTCGCGCGGCCCGGGACGAGCCAGGTCGCGTCCCCGGCGCCGTCGAGCTCCAGGTGGCCGGTGACGCAGAGCGCCTCCGAGGCGCTGCGTCTGATGAGCGACGCAATCGCAGCGAGCGCGGCCGGCTTGTGCAGCCACGGCAGCTCTCCCGGGAAGAGCGCCATCGACGGCCGCCGGTCGAGGACGACGACGACGCGTGCCGCCTCGTCCGCGAACGTCTGCCGGACGACGAACTCGTCCCGCCCGTGCGCCGACGAGAGCCGCGCGGACGCGTGCCGGTCGATCGTCCGGACGTCGTCCCCCGGCTGATACGGGCGCGACCCCGCGACGTCGCTCCCCGAGCCGCGGCGGACGGAGCGCATGCCGCCGAACGAGAGCCCTGACACGCGCCTGCGCTCCGGCAGCGGGAACGTCCCGAGCGCGGTGTCCATCAGTGGGGGGGCGCTTCGACCCGCTCCGGCGGGGGCGCCAGCTCGAGGCAGCGGCGCCAGAGCTGCGCCATCGCCTCACGCCGGCCGACGCGGCGCGCGGTGGCGGCGAAGGCCGGGGCGAGCAGGATGCGGTGGCCGACGACGGGGCCGAACAGCGCCTCGACGTCCTCCGGTTCGACGTAGTGCCGCTCGTGCAGGAGCGCCCAGCCGCGGGCGGCGCGGTCGAGCGCGATCGAGCCGCGCACCGACGCCGGCAGCTCGATGATCTCCAGCTCGCGCGTCGCGCGCACGAGCGCGACGAGCCACTCCTGGATCAGGACGTCGACGTAGACCTCCTCGACCGCCCGCTGCAGGTCCTCGACGTCGCGGAGCGAGACGACCGGCCGCAGGTCGCGGAGCGGGTGCCCGTGCCGCTGGTCCTGGACGATCCGCAGCTCGTCGTCGGCATGCGGGTAGCCGAGCTCGAGCTGGAGGAAGAAGCGGTCGAGCTGCGCCTCCGGCAGCGGGAACGTCCCCTCGTGCTCGATCGGGTTCTCGGTCGCGAAGAGCAGGAAGACCTCGGGCAGCGCGCGCGTGACGCCGTCGACGGTGACCTGGCCCTCCGCCATCGCCTCGAGCAGCGCGGACTGCGTCTTCGGCATCGCGCGGTTGATCTCGTCGACGAGCAGGACGTTCGCGAACACCGGCCCCGCGCGGAACTCGAACTCGCGGTTCTTCTGGTTGTAGACCGAGAGGCCCGTGACGTCGCTCGGCTGCAGGTCCGGCGTGCACTGGACGCGCGCCGTCGCCGCGCCCTCGATCGAGGCGGCGAGCGCCCGCGTCAGCACGGTCTTGGCCGTTCCGGGCACGTCCTCGAAGAGCACATGGCCGCGGCAGGAGAGCGCGGTGAGGACGAGGCGGATCTCGTTCGGCTTGCCCCGGATGACGCGGCCGATGTTCTCCTCGAGTCGCCGCGCGACGTCGATCGCCCGCGCGAAGTCCACCGGCCTGAGGGCCGCCGTCTCCCCGCTGCGCGTCTCGATCATCCCTACCCCCCGGTAGCCGATCCCGACGCTGAGGAAACGCTGCCGGGCCGAACCCGGTTACGTGTCGCGCCTACAGGGTGACGACGATCTTCTCGTGCGCGCCGCCTGCCTGGCGCTCCCAGGCCTCGGCGACCGAGTCGAGCGGGTAGGCCGTGAGCGGCAGCTCGATCCGGCCGGCACTCACGTGCTCCAGCAGCTCGAGGTAGCAGCGGTCGCGCTCGTCCCGCGTCATCGCGAAGTTCGAGTGCCCCTGGACGACGAGCTCCTTGCCGCGGACGTCCGCCGACTTCAGCGGCGCCTCCGGGCCTGCCGACTGGCCGAGCTGCACGATCCGCGCGCGCGGCGCGGCGAACTCGAGCGCGTCCGCGACGACCTGGCCCCAGACCGGGTCGATGCAGACGGTGAATCCTTCGCTGCCGAACTCGTCCGCGATGCCGTCGAAGGTGATCGTGCCGCCCGCGCCGGAGCGCGACGCGCCGACGACCTTCTCCGCGCCGAGCAGCCTCGCCGCCTGCACGGCCACCTGGCCGACGACGCCGGACGCGCCGAGGACGAGGACGCGGTCGCCCGGGCCGGGCTTGGCCTTCCAGGCGGTCGCGCCCCACGCGGCGACGCCGGCGATGCCGAGGGCCGCCGCGACGTTCGGGTCGGTGCCGTCGGGCAGAGGGAGGACGACCTCGTCGGAGACGTTCACGCGCTCGGCCATGAAGCCGTCCTTGACGACGCCGTGGCCCTCGCCGAAGAGGTAGACGAGCCCGCCGTCGGCGGTGCGGGCAGAGGCCTCGCAGCCGGGGACGTACGGGAGCGGCGGGTGGCCGCCGTAGAAGCGGCCGGCGCCGACGTTCACGTCGAGCGGGTTGAGCGCGACGGCGACGACCTCGAGGCCGGCGGCGTCCGCCAGGTCGGCGACCTGTGGCGCCTGCCCGAGCTCGTGGATCCGCGCTCCGCGCACGGGCGTGAGCCTACGCCACGACGCCCGCGGCGCGCAGGGCCTCGATCTGGGCCGCGTCCCAGCCCGCCTCGCCGAGCACCGCGTCCGTGTGCTGGCCGAGGAGCGGCGGCGGCGCGGGGTCGTCGCGCGCCGGGCGCACGGGAGAGCCGACGAGTGGCAGCGATCCGGCGGTGGGATGGTCGGCGGTGACGGTCGCGGCGGCCTCGAGCGCCTCGAGCACGCCACGCACCTTCCCGGCCGGCACGCCGGCGGCGTCGAGCTTCTCGAGCCACTCCGCCGCGGGCCGGGTCGCGAAGACCGCCTGTAGCTGCGGGATCAGCTCGTCCCTGTGCTCCACCCGGCCGGGGTTGGTCAGGAAGCGCTCGTCCTCGGCGAGGTCCGGCCGCTCCAGCACCGCGCACAGCCGCCGATAGAGGCCGTCGTTCGCGGCGGCGACCGCGAGCGTCCCGTCGGCGGCGTCGAAGGTCTCGTACGGGACGATGTTCGGGTGGGCGTTGCCGTAGCGGCGCGGCTCGTTCCCGGTGACGAGCGCCGACGAGGCGACGTTCACGAGCGCCGACAGCGCCGTGTCGAGCAGCGACACCTCGAGCCGCGCGCCGCGTCCGCCCGCGAGCGAGGCGAGGATCGACGTCGCTGCGGCGTAGCCGGTGAGCACGTCGACGAGCGCCACGCCGACCTTCAGCGGCCGCCCGTCGCGCTCGCCGGTGATCGCCATCAGGCCGCTCTCCGCCTGGACGACGAAGTCGTAGCCGGGCCGGCCGGCCGGCTCGCGCGGCCCGAAGCCGGTGATCGAGCAGTAGACGAGACCGGGGTTCTCCGCCGCGAGGTCGTCGTAGCCGAGCCCGAACTTCGCCGCCGTGCCGACGCGGAAGTTCTCGATCACGACCTGCGACCGGAGCGCGAGCCGGCGCACGACCTCCTGGCCCTCCGGCTTCCCGAGGTCGACGGCGACGCTCCGCTTGCCGCGGTTGACCGAGAGGAAGTAGGCCGCCTCGCCGCCCGCGTACGGCGGCCCCCACATGCGCGTCTCGTCGCCCTCGCCCGGCCGCTCGACCTTGACGACGTCGGCGCCGAGGTCGGCGAGCAGCATCGTGCAGTACGGCCCGGCAAGGACGCGCGAGAGGTCGAGGACGCGGATCCCTTCGAGCGGCAGCACGCGCCGGATCGTAGATATCGTCGCGCCTCATGATCGAGACCCCCCAGAAGATCGTCTGCATCGGCCTCAACTACCGCGACCACGCGGAGGAGCAGGGCGTCGCGCTCCCGGAGAGGCCGCTCCTGTTCGCGAAGTGGCCGAACACGCTGATCGGCGACGGCGACCCGATCCGGATCCCGTCGATCTCCCAGAACGTCGACTACGAGGCCGAGCTCGGCGTCGTCATCGGCCGCCGCGCGAGCCGCGTCTCGGCCGACGACGCGCTCGACTTCGTCCGCGGCTACGTCGTCGCGAACGACGTCTCCGGCCGCGACCTGCAGTTCTCGGACGGCCAGTGGGTGCGGGGCAAGTCCCTCGACACGTTCCTGCCCGTCGGCGACCTCGTGCCCGCGTCGGAGGTGCCGGACCCGCAGGCGCTGCCGATCCGCGCGATCCTCAACGGCGAGACGATGCAGGACTCGAACACGTCGAACATGGTCTTCGGCGTCGCCGACATCGTCGCGTTCGTCTCGCAGGCGATCACGCTCGAGCCGGGCGACCTGATCATCACCGGCACGCCCGCCGGCGTCGGCGCGTTCCGCGACCCGAAGGTCTGGATGCAGCCCGGCGACACGATCACGATCGAGATCGACGGGGTCGGCTCGATCACGAACCCCGTCACGTCCGCGTAGGAGAGGAGCCCGCCCAGATGTCGTTCGTTCTCGTCGTGCGCATGCGCGCGCAGGAAGGCAAGGAGGAGGAGGTCGCGGAGGTCATCCGCGAGCTGACCGAGGCCACGCGCCAGGAGCCCGGCAACGAGGCGTACATCCCGTGCAGAAGCCACGAGGATCCGCGCTCGTTCCTCTTCTACGAGCAGTACGTCGACAAGGCGGCCTTCGAGGCGCACGGGCAGAGCGAGCACTTCCAGCGGCTGGCGGTCGGCCGGCTCTGGGGGCTCCTCGAGGGCGACCGGGAGCGCGGCTTCTACGACACGCTGGTCTAGGCGGGCGTGCGCAGGGGGCCGCTGCTCGTCGCGCTGTTCCTCGCGGCCGTCGCGCTGCGGCCGCAGCTCGTCGGCGTCGGGCCGCTGATCCCGTCGATCCAGCGCGACCTCGCCGTCTCGCACACCGTCGCCGGGCTGCTCGGGACGATCCCCGTCCTCTGCATGGGGCTGTTCGCGCCGCCGGCGGCGTTCCTCTCGGGGCGCGTCGGCCCGCGGCGCGCGCTCGCCGTCGCGCTCGCGCTGATCGGCTGCTTCGGGATCGCGCGGGTCGCGGTGCCTGCGGCGGCGGGGGTGATCCTGCTCACGTTCCCGATGGGGATGGGGATGGGCCTCGCCGGCGCGCTGCTGCCGGTGACGGTGAAGACGCGGTTCGCCGACCGGCCGTCGTTCGCGACGGGCGTCTACACCGCGGGGATCACGATCGGCGCGGCGGTCGCGGCGGCCGTCTCCGTTCCGCTCGCGCACGCGCTCGGGAGCTGGCGCTGGCCGCTCTTCGTCTACTCGGCGGCGTCGGTCGCGCTCGTTCTTCTCTGGCTCTGGCTCACGCGGTCGGAGCCGGCGCACGTGCCCAGCCAGGTGCGGCCGCTGCGGCTGCCCCTGCGGCTGCCGATCGCGTGGCGCCTCGTCGCGGCGTTCTTCTTCATGTCGTCGGTCTTCTACGGGATCAACGCGTGGCTGCCGGACGCCTACGTCGAGCACGGCTGGAGCCAGAGCTCGGCCGGCGACCTCCTCGCGGTCGTGAACGCGCTCACGATCCCGGTCGGGTTCGCCGTCGCCTGGCTCGCCGACCACTACGGGTCGCGGCGGGTGTGGCTGAGTGCGGCGGCGACGCTTCAGCTCGTCGCGCTCGTCGGGATCCGGCTGCTGCCGGGCGGCGGCTGGGGCTGGGCGGTCTTGCTCGGCGTCGGGATCGGGCCGCTCTTCCCGCTGACGATGACCTTGCCGCTCGACGTCGCCGAGGACCCGCGCCAGGTCGCGGCGCTCGCGGGGATGATGCTCGGCGTCGGCTACACGCTCTCCGCCGGCTCGCCGCTCCTGCTCGGCGCGGTGCGCGACCTCGCCGGCGGCTTCGGCCCGGTGCTCTGGGTGCTCGTCGCCGCGGCGGCGGTGCTCGTGCTGGTGGACGCCTCGTTCAGCCGGAAGCGGCTCGGAGCCGATCGACCGTCTGCCGAACCCCCTCTGCCAGCGGTGTCCAGCTGATCGGGCCGATCCGCTCCTCGAGCGCGCTCCCGTCGAACTCGGCCGGAAACGGGAGCACGGTGCCATCGTCCACCGTCACAGTCGTCCCCGCGACCGCCTCGATCTCGCGCGCGACGTCGGTCATCGAGACCGCGGCGCCGCCGAGGTTGTAGACGCCGGCCGCTTCGGTCGCGGCGCGCGCGGACCGGATGAAGACGCGGGCCGTGTCCGGCGCGAACTGCATCTGCGAGCGGCCGCCGAACGCGATCTCGAAGTCCTCGCCGCGCGCGGCCGCCGCCATGGCAAGCGTCGGCGACGCCGTCAATCCGGCGTCGCGGCCCGGCCCATAGACGACGTACGGCCGGATCCCGATCGACGGCACGCCCTCCTCCTGCCAGAAGATCCGCGCCAGCTCCTCGCACGCCCGCTTGTGCACGCCGTAGAACGTGGCCGGGTGCGGGACGACGTCGTTCGGCACCGGCCCGCCCGTCTCGTCGTCCGGCCCGTAGACCGCCGCCGAGCTCGCGTACGCAACCCGGATCCCGCGTGTCTTCGCCAGGTCGAACACGTTGACGGTCCCGCCGACGTTCACCGCCGTCCCGTGCGGCGGGTTCGCCTTGATCATCGGCAGGAGCAGCGCCGCCAGGTGGACGACGTGCGTGATCCCGCGCTCGTCGAGGAGCCGCCCGAGGCCGTCGCGGTCGGTGATGTCGCCGCGGACGACCTCGATCGGCCGGTCGGTCGCCAGCCGGATCCGCGAGTCGTTCGAGCCGAGGTCGTAGCCGACCACGTCGACGCCTTCCTCGGCGAGGAGAGCGCACGTCCACGCGCCGATGCAGCCCATGGCGCCGGTGACGAGGAACCGCTGATCGCTCATCGGCCGACCTTCGGTCGGACGCTCAAGCGTCCACGTAGATCGTGACGGTGTCGGTGTAGAACTCCATCGCGGCGCGGCCCTGCTCGTGCGGGCCGAAGCCGCTGGATTTGATCCCGCCGAACGGCACGTGCACCTCGGCGCCCGCGGTCTGCGAGTTCACGTGCAGCAGCCCGGCCTGCGCCTCGTTCTGGAAGCGCACGGCCGCGCCGAGGCTCGACGTGAAGATCGCCGCCGAGAGGCCGAACGACACCGAGTTCGCGCGCTGCATCGCCTCGTCGAGCGTCGAGAAGCGGTAGAGCGACGTGACCGGCCCGAAGACCTCCTCGCAGGAGAGGAACGCGTCGTCGCGGACGCCCTCGAACACCGTCGGCGGGACGAGGTACGCCTCGT
>JAFAIV010000058.1 GCA_019236545.1 Actinomycetota bacterium
GGGTCGGGGAACCTGCGCGCGACGAGGACGAGCGGGAGCGTCGACACGGCCAGTGCTCCGATCGCGCCGCGCCAGCCCACGCCTGCGAGCACGGCGAGCCAGAGGAGGAGCGGGCCGCCGACGTAGCCGAACGAGCCGGCGAGCGTCCAGCGCGCCATGTTCCGCGCCCGCTGCGCCGGGTCGTCCATCAGCGTCGCCTGCGCGAGCGCCACGAACGCCCCCGACGCGGAGTAGCCGACGACCAAGGCGATCAGGAGCGGCCAGAAGCCGCCGGCCGCGGCGGTGAGGGCGGCCGAGGCGGCGAACCCGATCCCGCCGGCCACGACGACACGGCGCCGCCCCGGCGTGTCTCCGGCGGCGCCGATCAGCGGGTCGAGGACGCTGCCGACGAGCCCCGGGACCGCGAGGACGAGGCCGATCTCGGCGTAGCTCAGGCCGAGGTCGCGGCGGATCGACGGCCACGCGGCGGCGCGGGCGCCGCCGACGAGCTCGTCGAGGAGCTCGATCGCAAGCAGCGCCGCGACGAGGGCCGCAGCGCCGCCGCGTTCAGATCAGGGTCTGCCGCGGATCGACATGGTCGGAGTCTGCCGCATCCCGATCCCGGGCGCGCGCGTTGTCCCGGTGGGAGCAAGCCCGAGGAGGAGTCGATGCCGAGCAAGAGCGCGAACGTGAAGAACGAGAAGCAGTACGAGGCGCTGAAGGAGAAGGGGATGTCGAAGGAGCGGGCGGCGAAGATCGCCAACTCCCCCGGCGCCTCGAGTCGCGGCGGCAAGAAGTCCGGCTCCGGCGGCGACTCGTCGCAAGGCGGCACGACCGCGCAGAAGAAGGCCGCCGGCCGCAAGGGCGGAAAGGCCACGGCGAAGAAGTCATGACGACCGTGCTGGAAGTGATGACGCGCGACCCGCGCACCGTCACCGAGGCGAGCACGGTGGTCGAGGCGGCGCGCGTCATGCGCGACGAGAACGTCGGCAGCGTGCCGCTCGTCGAGGGCGACCGGCTCGTCGGCGTGATCACCGACCGCGACATCGCGGTGCGCGTCGTCGCCGAGGGCCGCGGCCTCGAGACGGCGGTCGCGGACGTCGCCTCGCGCGAGCTCGTGACGATCGACCCGCAACAGGAGATCGACGAGGCGATGCGGCTGATGGCGGTGCACCAGCTCCGCCGCCTCCCGGTCTGCGAGGAGGACGGCCGGCTCGTCGGGATCGTCGCGCAGGCCGACCTCGCGCGGCACGAGCCCGAGCGCGCCGGGCTTGTCCTGGAAGACATCTCGGGGTGATACTCGCCGCATGAGCGGCTCCGGAACGAAGGACGATCCCTGGCAGCTCACGACGCCGCCGGGGACGTCCGCCTACACGATGTACCGCGACGAGGACGCCGATCCGCCCGCGCTCGTCTGCCAGGTCGGCTCGACCCAGCTCCGGTATCACCTGCGAGCGATCGAGGATCTCCACGCGATGCTCAAGAAGGCGGGCGACTGGGTCCCGCTCGGCGGCGCCGACGAGCAGAAGGACGCCGCGCCGGGGACGGTCGAGGCCTGGGGCCGCGACGCATCGAACCCGGTCGGCGGCTGGTACGGGCTCAAGAAGGGGCTGCGCGGGCGCTTCGGCGTCTACTTGCCGCCGCTGCTCGAGGAGCTCGGGCTGGCCGAGGTCGAGCACAACCCGCGCAACAACCGGATGCGGGCTCTTTAGGCGGCGGCGCTGCGGGCGCGCGCGAGCTCGCCCGCGACCGCGACGACGTCCCCGATCACGACGAGCGCCGGGGTCGGCAGGCCCTCGGCGGCGCGGGCGACCGCGCCGAGGGGCGCGGTGACGGCGCGCTGGCGCTCCGTCGTCCCCTGCGAGACGACGGCGGCGGGCGTCGACGCGGGCTTCCCGGCCGCGATCAGCCGCTCCGCAAGTCGCGCGAGGCCGGCGAGGCCCATGAAGGCGACGAGCGTCCCGGGTGCGCCCGCGAGCGCGTCCGCGTCGAGCGTCTCGACGTCGTGCGCGGCGAACGCGGTGACGGCCGACGCGGCGCCGCGATGCGTCACGGGGATCCCGGCGGCCGCGGGGACGGCGGTCAGCGCCGAGACGCCAGGGATCACCTCGAACGGGATCCCGGCCCCTGCGAGCGCGAGCGCCTCCTCCCCGCCGCGGCCGAACAGGAACGGGTCGCCGCCCTTCAGGCGCACGACGAAGCGGCGGCGGCCCTCGCGGACGAGCAGCGCGTTCACCTCTTCTTGGGCGAGGTCGTCGCGGGCGACGAGCTCGCACGACGCCTCGGCGACGAGCTCCGCGGAGACCAGCCGGTCGTAGACGAGCAGCTCCGCCGCGCGGACGCGGGCGAGGCCGCCGACGGTGATCAGCTCCGGGTCGCCGGGGCCGGCGCCGACGAGTGACACGCTCACGCGAGCGCCTCCTCGACGCGGCGGCGGAAGAAGTCCCGGCGTTCGCCGTAGGTCGGGAACGTCTCCTTCGCCCACGGGCGCAGCTCGCGCAGCTCCTCGGCCAGGGCCTCGTGCTCCGGGCCGACGCGCGCGGCGAAGTCGTCGCGCAGCCACTGGGCCAGCGCGGGCGACGCGCCCGCGGTCGACACGGCGACCGTGATCGCTCCGCGCCGGTGGAGGGCCGGGAGGATGAACGAGCACTGCTCCGGGACGTCGGCGACGTTGCAGAAGATCCGCCGCTCCTCCGCGTCGGCGGCGACGCGCTCGCCCTGCGCCGGGTCGGCGCAGACGACGAGCCAGACGCCGTCGAGCAGCGCCGGGTCGTACTCCGCCACGGCGACGACGTCCGCCCCTGCGGCGCGCAGCCCATCGACCTTCTCCTCGGCCATGGCGCCCGTGCCGAC
>JAFAIV010000094.1 GCA_019236545.1 Actinomycetota bacterium
GCCGCCGTTCCTCACGCAGGCGACCGTCCACGAGTTCCTGCGCCGCGGCAACTTCGAGCCGAACCTCGAGCGGGTGCGCGGGCTCCTGCGCGCGCGACGCGACGCGATGCTCGAGGCGCTCGAGCGGCACCTGCCGGACGACGCGAGCTTCACGCGCCCGGAGGGCGGCTACTTCGTCTGGATCGACTTCCCGTCCGGCCCGGACGTCGACGAGCTCTTCACGGCCGCCGAGGAGGCGGGCGTGCTGCTCGTCAAGGGCACGGACTTCTTCCCGCGCGGCCAGGGCGGCGAGCGCTCGGCCCGGCTCGCCTTCAGCTACGTCTCGCCGGCGGAGATCGGCGAGGGCGTCGAGCGCCTCGGGGCGCTACTGGGCGCGGCGGCGCCGTCGGCGCTCTAGCTGCGCCAGCAGGATCCCGCCGAGCAGCCCGACGCCGAGGGCGAGCAGCAGCACCCAGACGAACGAGACGCGTGCGGTCGCGACGACGAAGTGCACCGAGACCCGGTGTCGGTTCTCGAGCACGAACGCGATCGCGTACGCGACGACGAGGATCAGGAGGAGCAGCCGCGCGTAGAGCCTCGGCTGCCAGTGCTCCTGGATCTCGTCGGTGTCGATGCGCCTGCGCGGGAACCGCACGTGCGCAGCTTACGCGGCCGCCACCGGTTGCAGCGACGGCCTGGCGACCAGCCTCGGCTGCTGCGGCGGCTCGAGCCTGCCGACGGCGTACGCGCGGAACGTCGGGCAGATCGCCTCGCCCGGCAGGGCGCAGAGGCCGGCGCGGCGGAAATAGCAATCACTGCAGGTTGAATCGTGTCGTTTGCTCATACTCGCAGGTGCTCGGAGGACTGGACGGTGCCTACTGGAAAGCGATCATAGGCCCGGCCCCCTCGGAATCAAGCGTTGCCGTGGACGAAAACTGACGAATTTCCGGCAGTTTTGTGACTACCGAAAGCTGCCGCTTCCTAGCCTTTTCGGGGCAGTGTTGCCAGTGCGTGCAACGCTTGGGGAAAATTCTTCACAGCGATGATCCGCAAAGGGCCTGCATAGCGGCGCGCCACCCGGGCGTTGTCCCCAGCCGGCACGAGGAAGACGTCGGCCCCCGCCTTGCGTGCGCCGAAGGTCTTCTGCTCGACCCCGCCGATCGGGGCGACGGTGCCGTCGAGCTCCATCTCCCCGGTCGCCGCCACCTTGTAGCCATGGTCGACGTTGCTGCCGAGCTTCTTCATCACCTCGAGCGCGAAGGCGAGCCCGGCCGACGGGCCGCCGACGTTGCCGGCGTCGATCGAGACGTGGATCGGGAGCGAGATCCGCGCCGACTGGTCGGGCGAGAAGCCGATGATTCCGCGCTTCGGGTCGAGCGGGTCCTTCGTCGTCCGCACGCGGACCGCGAGCGTCTTCGCGCCCCGGCGGACACCGAGCGTCACGAGGCCGCCGATCGGCACCTTCGAGACGATCGCGTGCAGCGAGGCGATCGTCGGCGTCGGCTTCCCGTTCACCGAGACGATCACGTCGGTCGGCTGGAGCGCGCCCGCGGCGTGGGTGCCGAGGTCGATGACGCTCACGATGACGCCGTCCGGATGGATGCCGACCCGGTAGCCGAGCCGCTTCAGCGCGACCGCCGCGGCGATCCGCTGCGACATCTGCATCTCGCGGACGTCGGCCTGCTGCACGGTCGCGTCGCTCGCGCCGGGCGGGACGATCAGCTTCGCGGGGATGAGCGTCCCCTGCGAGTGGAGCCAGGGGAAGAGCTTCTCGAGCTCGCTCGCGCGGCGCTCGAAGACGTCGACGAAGTAGATGCCGCCCGCCCCCCGCGCCGGCCGGGCTCCCTCCACGTCCACGAGCGAGGCGACCGGGTGGGCGACGTCGGGGAGGAGCAGGTAGTCATCCGACGGGATCAGGTAGAGGATCACCGCCGCCAGCGCGACCGCTCCGACGAGGAGACCGGCGATCCGGACGGCCGTGCCGCGGCGCATCAGAAGAGGAACTGCTGCAGGCCGCCGTCGACGACGATCGTCTGGCCGGTCACGTAGCGGGCGCGGTCGGAGGCGAGGAAGCAGACGACGTCGCCGAACTCGCGCGGCTCGCCCCAGCGGCGCAGCGGGATCTGGGCGAGCTGCTCGTCGCTCGGCCCGTCGGGGTAGAGGTACTCGAGCCGCGGCGTGGCGATCCGGCCCGGCGCGACGCAGTTCACGGTGATCCCGTGCGGGCCCAGCTCGCGGCTGAGCGACTTCATGTAGCCGGTCAGGCCCGGCCGCACGGAGTTCGAGAGCGCGAGGTGCTCGGTCGGCTCCTTCGCCGCGAGCGAGGTGATCGCGACCACGCGGCCGGCGGGGCTGCGCTCGAGGTGCGGGCGGCAGAGCTGGACGAGGTGGACGGCCGGGACGAGCAGGAGCTGGACGGCGCTCTCGATCGACTCCGGGGTGACGTCGAGCGCCGGGCCGGCCGGCGGGCCGCCGCCGTTCCAGACGAGGACGTCGAGGCCGCCGAAGCGGTCGACCGTCTCTCGGACGACGCGCTCGCGGTCGACCGGGTTCGTGACGTCGCCGCGCAGGCCGAGGCCGCCGATCTCCTGGGCGTGATGGCGGACGAGGTCATCGCGGCGCGCGACGAGCGCGACGTTCGCGGCCTCGGCCGCGAGTGCCTCCGCGCTCGCGAGGCCGAGCCCCGAGGACGCGCCGAAGACGAGGGCCGTCCGGCCGCTCAGCCCGAGATCCACGCCCGAAGCCTACGAGCTACGTCGTCAGCACGCCGACGACCTCGCGGACCGCGGCGGAGCTCTTCTCCAGCGCGGCCTTCTCGTCGTCGGAGAGGTCGAGCTCGACGATCTGCTCGATCCCGGAGGCGCCGAGCTTGACGGGCACGCCCATGTAGAGGCCTTCGATGCCGTACTCGCCCTCGAGGTAGGCCGTGCACGGGAGCACGCGCTTCTCGTCGAGCACGATCGAGTCGACCATCTGCGCGGCGGCCGCGCCCGGCGCGTACCAGGCGGAGGTGCCGAGCAGGTTGACGAGCTCGCCGCCGCCCTTCGCCGTGCGCTCGACCATCGCCTGGATCCTGTCCTCGGCGACGAGCTTCCGCAGCGGGATGCCGCCGACGGTCGTGGCGGAGACGACGGGGACCATCTGGTCGCCGTGGCCGCCGAGCACCATCGCCTGCACGTCCTTCACGGACGAGCCGGTCTCCCAGGAGATGAAGGTCGAGAAGCGGGCCGTGTCGAGGATGCCGGCCATCCCGAAGACGCGCTCCTTCGGCCAGCCGGAGACGTTCTTCGCGACGTGACACATCGCGTCGAGCGGGTTCGAGACGACGATCAGGATCGCGTCCGGGCTCTGGGCGATCACCTTCTCGGTGACGTCCTTGACGATCTTCTCGTTCGTGGAGACGAGGTCGTCGCGGGACATGCCGGGCGAGCGCGGCAGGCCGGCTGTGATCACGACGACGGTCGAGCCGGAGCTCTCCTCGTAGCCGTTCGAGCCGACGACGTACGGCTCGTAGCCGAGGACGGCGCCCATCTGGTTGATGTCGAGCGCCTTGCCCTGCGGCAGGCCCTCCTTGATGTCGACCAGGACGACGTCCGCGTAGTCGCGCGTCGCGAGCACCTGCGCGCACGTGGCGCCGACGTTCCCGGCGCCGACGACGGTGACCTTCTTCCGCTTGCTCATGCCGGTACCTCAGCCTCCAGCTTCTCGATGATCGCGTCGGCGACCTCGCTCGTCCCGACCGCGGTCGGGTCGTCGCGGGTCGGCTTCATGTCGTACGTCAGGCTCCTGCCCTCGCGGATGACCGCCGCGATCGCGCTCTCGAGCCGGTGGCCGGCCTCGCGCTCGCCGAGGTGGTGGAGCATCAGCATCCCCGAGAGCAGCTCGGCCATCGGGTTGACCTTGTTCATGCCGGCGTACTTCGGCGCCGAGCCGTGCGTCGGCTCGAAGACCGCGACGCCCTCGCCGTAGTTGGCGCCGGGCGCCATGCCGAGGCCGCCGATCATCCCGGCGCAGAGGTCGGAGAGGACGTCGCCGTAGAGGTTGGGCAGCACGAGGACGTCGTACTCCTCGGGCCGCTGGACGAGCTGCATGCACATGTTGTCCACGATGCGGTCGTCGAACTCGATGTCGGTGTTCTCCGCCGCGACCTCGCGGGCGACGTGCAGCCAGAGGCCGTCGCTGAACTTCATGATGTTCGCCTTGTGGACGGCCGTGACCTTGCGGCGGCCGTTGCGGCGGGCGTAGTCGAAGGCGAACTCGAAGATGCGGCGCGTGCCGGTGACCGAGATCGGCTTGATCGAGATGCCCGCGTCGCGGTGGCGGAGCTTGCCGCCGTGCGCCTCGATCCACGCGATCAGCTCCTCCGCGTCCGGCGTGCCCTGCTCGTACTCGATGCCGGCGTAGAGGTCCTCGGTGTTCTCGCGGATGATGATCAGGTCGACGTCGTCGAAGCGGCTGCGGACGCCCTCGTAGCTCTTGCACGGGCGGACCTGCGCGTACATGTCGAGGTCCTTGCGGAGCGCGACGTTGACCGAGCGGAAGCCGCCGCCGACCGGGGTGGTGATGGGCCCCTTCAGCGCGACGCCGGTGTCGCGGATCGCGTCGAGGACGTCGGGCGGCAGCGGGTTCCCGCCGTGCTTGTCCATGACGTCCGCGCCGGCCTCCCGCACCTCCCACTCGAACTCGACACCGGTTGCCTCGAGGACCCTGCGGGTGGCCTCTGTGAGCTCCGGGCCGGTGCCGTCGCCCGGGATGAGAACGACTTTGTGCGCCATGCGGGCAACCGTAGCGGAGGGTTCCGGAGAGGGGCGTCGGTAGTCGGCCGCGATAGATTCCCGTGATGGACGAGCGCGAGCTGCTCCGCCGGACCGCCGACTACGCCGCCGACTTCCTCGACACGATGGAGACGCGGCCGGTGCGCCCCGACGGAATGCCGGACGCGCTTCGCGGGCCGCTGCCGCGAACCGGACTCGATCCGGCCGCGGTCATCGCGTCGCTCGTCGAGGCGGCAGGGCCGGGACTGACTGCGATCCCGTCGGGGCGCTACTTCGGCTTCGTCACCGGCGGCTCGCTCCCCGCCGCGCTCGCCGCCGACTGGCTCGCGAGCGCCTGGGACCAGAACGTCGCGCTCTTCGTCATGAGTCCGGCGGGAGCGGTCGCCGAGGAGGTCGCGCGCGGCTGGCTGTCGGAGCTCCTCGGGCTGCCGGCGCAGGTCTCCGCCGGGTTCACGACCGGATGCCAGATGGCGAACCTCACGGCGCTCGCGGCTGCGCGCCACGCCGTCCTCGAGCGCGCGGGCTGGAGCGTTCCCGAGCGCGGGCTCGCCGGCGCGCCCGAGATCTCGGTGGTCGTCGGCGCCAAGCGCCACGTCACCATCGACCGCGCGCTGCGGCTGCTCGGGATCGGCGCGTCGTCGCTCCGCGTCGTGCCGGCCGACGACCGGGGACGGATCCGAGTCGACGAGCTGCCGCCGATCGACGGCCCGACGATCGTCTGCGGCCAGGCGGGCGAGGTGAACACCGGCGCGTTCGACGACCTCGACGCGCTGGCCGACCACGTCGCCGGGACCGGCGCGTGGCTCCACGTCGACGGCGCGTTCGGCCTCTGGGCGGCCGCGTCGCCCTCGCTGCGCCACCTCGTCCACGGCAGCGAGCGGGCCGACTCGTGGGCCACGGACGCGCACAAGTGGCTGAACGTCCCCTACGACTCCGGACTCGTCTTCTGCGCGCATCCGGGAGCGCATCACGCGGCGATGGGTGCGTCGGCCGCCTATCTCCCGGCGAACGACGAGCACCGTGACGCGCTCGACTGGACGCCTGAGGCGTCCCGGCGCGCACGCGGCTTCGC
>JAFAIV010000109.1 GCA_019236545.1 Actinomycetota bacterium
ATCATGTCCTCCGGCACGTCCATGTAGCCGAGGTTGCGGGCGATGTTCGCGTTCTTGCGCATCGAGCGGCCGACGAAGGCGACCTTGCGGTTCGCGTCGACCGCGACGTCGATCGCCTGCTGCATCCGGTGGACGTTGGAGGCGAACGACGAGACGAGGATGCGGCCGCGGCGCTGCGGGATGATCTGGCGGAAGGCCTCGCCGACGACGCGCTCCGACGGGGTGAAGCCGGCGCGCTCGGCGTTCGTGGAGTCGCCGAGCAGCAGGTCGACGCCGCGGTTGCCGATCTCCGCGAGCTTGCCGACGTCGGTGCGCTGGCCGTCGACCGGCGTGTGGTCGAGCTTGTAGTCGCCGGTGTGGACGATCCGGCCGCCGGGCGACTCCACGACGACGGCCGCCGCGTCCGGGATCGAGTGCGCCATGCGGATGAGCTCGACGCGGAACGGGCCGAGCTGGACAGGGTCGTCGCCGGGCGCCATCTCCTGCAGCTCCGCCTCGCGCAGCAGGCCGTGCTCGTCGAGCTTCGACTTGACGAGGCCGAGCGTGAGGCGCGTCGCGATCACGAGCGGGACGCGCACCTCCCGCATGAGGTACGGCAGCGCGCCGACGTGGTCCTCGTGCCCATGGGTGAGGACGACGGCGCGGATCATCTCCTCGCGGTCGCGCAGGTACGAGAAGTCCGGCAGGACGAGGTCGACGCCGAGGTGCTCGTCGCGCGGGAACGCGAGGCCGGCGTCGAGGACGAGGATCGAGCCGTCGGCCTCGTAGACCGTCATGTTCTTCCCGACCTCGCCGAGCCCGCCGAGCGGGATGATGCGGCACACGCCCACGCCCGGAGTCTAGTGAGGCGCGGGCATCCCTCTTCCGGCGGTAACAGTGTGGAGAAATCCCTCAAGTCGCCCCCGGGCGAATCCGATGGAGCCTGCGTGAATCTGCTGCGGACCCGAGGGGGCGCGTTGGCGCCGCGCGCGGTCGTGCTCGTCAGCGCGCTGGCCGGAAGCGTCTGGGCCCTCGCGATCGATCACACGACGCGCTACCCGGGGATGGCGGCGGCCGGCTGCGTCGCCGCGGCGATCTGGAGCTGGGCGCGCCCGTCGATGGAGCCGGAGCAGGCGCGCGTCTTCGGGACCGCCTCCGCCTTCCTCTGGGCGCTGCTGCTCGTCGGCCTGCAGGGCGGCGCGCACTCGCCGCTGGTCGCGGTCTGGCTCGCGATCGTCGCGGGCGAGTGCATGGGGGCGCAGCAGCCGGGAGCGGTCGCGGCGCTCGAGGCGTTCGGCTCGATCGTCGGCCTGCTCGCCGCGCCGTCGCTCGATCTGATCCCGCTCGTGGCCGGGTTCTTCGGTGTCGCGAGCGGGACGTACGTCAGCTCTCGCCTCGTCCGCGCCGAGCTGCGGCGCGTCCAGGCGCAGGCGGACAGCGACCCGCTCACCGGGCTCGCGAACCGCTGGTCGATCGACCGCCACCTCGCCTCCCTCCTCCGCGGCGCACGGACCGCCCGGATCGCGGTCTTCGCGATCGACCTCGACGACTTCCGCACGATCAACCGCGAGCACGGCCACGACGCGGGCGACCGCGCGATCGTCGTCGCCGCCGCCCGCATGCGCGAGGCGCTGCCCGAGGCCGCGCTGGCCCGGCTCGGCGGCGATGAGTTCCTCGTCGTCATGGACGGCAAGTTCGACCCGCCGACGGTCGCGCGCCGGCTCTGCGACGCCGTCGCCGCGGCGCCGATCGAGGGCCGGACGCTGACGGCGTCGATCGGCGTCGCGTGGACGCCGGAGCACGGCACGACCTGGGAGGAGCTGCGGAAGGCCGCCGACGACGCGCTCCGCGCTGCGAAGGCGTCCGGGAAGTCTCGCGCGCTCGTCTACAGCGGCGAGAGCCTCGACGACCCCTACGAGGCGGTCCAGGCGCTCTGGCGCGAGGACCGGATCCGCATCGTCGTCCAGCCCGTGGTCGAGCTGACGACCGGGACCGTTCGCGCGTACGAGGCCCTCGCCCGCTTCGCCGTCGACGGCGACGGCTCGCCGCTGCGCTGGTTCCGGCTCGCCGGCCGCGCCGGGCTCCGTGCCGAGCTGGAGATCGCGTGCCTCGAGCGCGCGCTCGAGGTGGCCGCCGGCCGCCCGCAGGGCACGCGCTTCGCGATCAACCTCAGCCCGGAGACGCTCGAACGGGACGAGGCGCGTCGGCTGCTCGAGCAGCACGGCGACCTGAAGGGCCTGATCCTCGAGCTGACCGAGAACGGCGTCGTCGAGGACTACGAGCGGCTGCAGGTACGCCTCGAGCCGCTGTACGAGCGCGGCCTGGCGCTCGCGGTG
>JAFAIV010000224.1 GCA_019236545.1 Actinomycetota bacterium
ATCCCGGAAGGCCCGGGCCAGACGCTCGACGAGTGCCTCAAGCCCGGCTCCGAGCTGCGGCAGGCCGTCGACTCCGACCCGATCGCGAAGGAGATCGTCGACCTCGCGAAGCCGCTCGAGGGCCTGACGCGCCAGGACGGCATCCACGCGGCCGCGGTCGTGATCGGCGCCGAGCCGCTGACGAACGTCGTCCCGCTGCAGCAGAAGGGCACCGACCAGGAGGTCGTGACCCAGTTCTCCGGCACCGTGATCGAGTCGCTCGGCCTGCTGAAGATGGACTTCCTCGGCCTGCGCAACCTCGACGTCATCGACAAGGCGTGCGAGCTCGTCCCGGGTCTCGACATCGCGACGATCCCCCTCGACGACAAGAAGACGTACGCGATGCTCGCGCGCGGCGAGGCGACCGGCGTGTTCCAGTTCGAGTCGTCGGGGATGCGCGAGGCGCTCCGCTCCGTCAAGCCGACCGTCTTCGAGGACATCATCGCCCTCGTCGCGCTCTACCGGCCGGGCCCGATGGCGTACATCCCGGTCTACGCGCGCCGCAAGAACGGCCAGGAGCCGGTCACGTACCCCGACGAGCGGCTGAAGGCGATCACCGCCTCCACGTACGGCATCTGCATCTACCAGGAGCAGTACATGGAGATCGCGAAGGCGATCGCCGGCTTCTCGCCCGCCGAGGCCGACGACCTGCGCAAGGCGATCGGCAAGAAGATCCACGCGCTGATGGCGTCCCTCAAGGAGAAGTTCCTCGAGGGCTGCGCGGCCAGCGGCACCGCGGCGGCGGTCGCGAACCAGCTCTGGGCCGACATGGAGCAGGCGCAGGACTACTCGTTCAACAAGTCCCACGCCGCGGCGTATGCCCTCATCACCTACCGCACCGCCTGGCTGCGCGCCAACCACCCGCGCGAGTACATGGCCGCGCTGATCAGCTCGGTCATGAACACGAAAGACAAGGTGCCGTTCTACGTCAACGCGTGCGACGAGCTCGGGATCGAGGTGCTGCCGCCGGACGTGAACCAGTCGCAGATCGACTTCGCCGTCGTCGAGGGGAAGATCCGCTTCGGCCTCAACGCGGTGAAGAACGTCGGCGAGGGTGCCTGCCGCGCGATCGTGTCGGCGCGCGAGGAGGGCGGCCCGTTCACGTCGATCTGGGACTTCACCGAGCGCGTCGACCCGACCGTCTCGAACAAGCGCGTCCTCGAGTCGCTCGTGAAGGCCGGCGCGCTCGACTCCACCGGCGCGACGCGGATGGGGATGCTCGAAGTCCTCGAGCAGGCGCTCTCGTGGGGGCAGAAGCAGCAGGCCGACAAGCTCCTCGGCCAGGGCTCGATCTTCGACCTCGGCGAGAGCGAGGCCGAAGCCGCGCCGCGTCACCACCCGGTCGTCCCGCTCGGCGAGTTCGAGAAGAACGACCTGCTGCGGATGGAGAAGGAGAGCCTCGGCCTCTACGTCTCCGAGCATCCGCTCTCCGCGATCCGCGACCAGCTGCGGCGGAAGACCGACTGCGCCCTGTCGGAGATCGACAAGCGCCGCGACGGCGAGGTCGTCGTCGTCGGCGGGATCGTCGGCTCGCTGAAGCAGATGACGACGAAGAAGGGCGACCCGATGGCGTTCGTCGGGCTGGAGGACGTCACCGGCGCGGTCGAGGTCGTTGCCTTCAACTCGGTCTACGCGGCGTCGCGCGACCTCCTCGTCGCCGACGCCGTCCTCGTCGTGAAGGGCCGCGTCGACCACAAGCAGGCCGGCGAGACGAAGCTGCTCGCGATCGAGATCACCACGTTCGAGGCCACTCCGGAGCGGCGGGAGGTGCGCCTCAAGCTGGACGGCCGCGTCGCGCCCGCGGGGCTCATCAACGAGCTCGGACTGCTCGTTCGCCAGTTCCCCGGCGAGGCACCGGTCTATGTCGAGGTGATCACCTCATACGGGCCGAAGCTCTTCGAGTTCGGGGACGGCCATCGGGTCAGCCCCGACCCGGACTTCTTCGCCGAGGTGAAGCACCTCCTCGGCGAGAGCGCCGTCGCCTAGTCCGCCGCCTGCTGGAAGACGTAGACGTTCCCGTCCGGGCCGCGGACGAAGAACCAGGCCATCCCGGCGTACTCGGGCTTCCCGAAGGCGACGTCCGCCCGGACGATCTCGCCCAGCGTCTCGACGCCCGCCGCCTCGACGTCGCGCCACGCCTCCTCGATGTCCTCGACGAAGAACGCGACGAAGACGCCGTCGGCGTCGTCGCGGATCACGCGCGGGTCGCGGAAGCCCGCGCCGAAGACCTCGACGAAGTCGTAGCGCCCGGTCGGGAGCTTCGAGATCGTCCAGTCCGGGTCGTTGCGGCCGGCCGGAAGGCCGCAGACGTCGCGGAAGAACGCGGTCGTCTCCGCCACCTTGTCGGTCCGCACTCCGAGAAACCCGAGCCGGCGGACGCGCATGCGCGGATCGTCTCACCGGCTACCGTGGCCGTCCATGGCCAGCCGCGAGGACATCCGCAACGTCGCGATCGTCGCGCACGTCGACCACGGGAAGACGACGCTCGTCGACGCGCTGCTCTGGCAGGCCGGCTCGTTCCGCGAGAACCAGGACGTGGCCGAGCGGGTCATGGACTCGATGGACCTCGAGCGCGAGAAGGGGATCACGATCCTGGCCAAGAACACGGCCGTCCGGCTCGCGAGCGGTGTGAAGCTCAACATCGTCGACACGCCCGGCCACGCCGACTTCGGCGGCGAGGTCGAGCGCGGGCTGACGATGGTCGACGGCGTCCTGCTGCTCGTCGACGCGAGCGAGGGCCCGCTGCCGCAGACGCGCTTCGTCCTCCGGAAGGCGCTCGCCGCCGGGCTCCCCGTCGTGCTCGTCGTCAACAAGATCGACCGCGACGACGCGCGCCCGGCCGAGGTCGTCGACGAGGTCTACGAGCTCTTCCTCGACCTCGACGCGGACGAGGCCCAGATCGAGTTCCCGATCGTCTACTGCAACGCCCGCGCCGGCCGCGCCGGCCTCGCCCCAGACGAGCTCGCGCCGGACCTCGCGCCGCTCGTCGAGACGCTCCTCGCGACCGTCCCGCCCCCGGAGTACGACCCGGAGCACCCGCTCCAGGCGCTCGTCACGAACCTCGACGCGTCGCCGTACGTCGGTCGCCTCGCGCTCTGCCGGATCCGCCACGGGTCGATCCGGAAGGGCCAGCCGATCGCCTGGTGCCGCGCCGACGGCTCGATCGAGCGGGCAAAGGTCACCGAGCTCTACGTCACCGACGCGCTCGACCGCGTCCCCGCCGACGAGGCCGGCCCCGGCGAGATCGTCGCCATCGCCGGCCTCCCCGAGGTGACGATCGGCGAGACGATCGCCGACCCGGACGACCCGCGCCCGCTGCCCGTCACCGCGGTCGACGAGCC